>CAYMYD010000005.1:0-25358 GCA_964394535.1 uncultured Propionivibrio sp.
TAATTGACAATGCCGCCACCATAGCAAAAGCCAATGACGCCCAGTTTGCCGTTGGCTAGCGGGGAGAGTTTGACAAATCGTGCACTGTTCAACAGATCGGTACGCAATCTGGCCTGATCCAGACCTGCCTGCAGGCTGCGACCGTCGTCGTCATTACCCGGATAGCCTCCGACCGGGAACAGTCCGTCAGGTGCGAACGCAAGGAAGCCTTCGGTCGCCAGACGCCTGGCGACGTCTTCGATGTAGGGATTCAGGCCACGATTTTCATGTATGACCAGAACGACCGGAAATGGCCCGCTACCGACCGGTTGCACCTGATAAGCACGCATGCGCCCCGAATTACCCCCAGGCGAGGGATAGTCGACATACGACGCCTTGATACGCGGATCGGTTAATAAAATCGTTTGTGCCCTGGCATAACGCGGCAATAAGGCCTGCGCCATGACAAGTCCCCCGGCAATGGCCAGCGACGAGGCACGCACGAGAAATTCGCGCCGGTCGATGTGGCCGTGACAGTACTCGTCGTAAAGATCGAACACACGCTGGTCGATTTCCAGTTGCGTGAGGCCACGATCCGTTGTTTCGGTGACGACTGGCGCCTTGCTCATGATCAAGCTCCTGAATGCTGTTCTTCAGCGTGTGTTGAGATGCTGACCTTGACACGGTCAGGAACAATTGACCACGGCGCGTCACGCTTGGTTCCAGTGAGGATCGCAGGCCAAGCAGTCGGCAGGAGGGAAATACCCAGACACTCTTCCTCCAACCGGATTCTGTGCGTTTCCCGTAATCCTTGTACAAGCCAGCATCGTCGAACTCAAACCCAGACGCCTGGCCGCCTCCGCGATCGAGCCAAGCTCCGTGACCATCAGAAAACTGTGCAACTGGAAAAACGCACAGTACGCTGCCTGAGGAACCGCTGATTTAATCGAAACATGGATTCGCTAACCATTACAAATCAATTGATTACTGTCAAAAACTGCCCTTGCCGGATCAGGCAGAGTGCAGTTTCTCCGCCATCTCGGCAAAGCTGTCGACCAGCTTGCTCCTTGTTCCGGATTTCAGGCTGACCATGCCGAGAATGCGCGAGGGGCAAGGTTTCGGGAGCGGCCAGCGCCGTAATGCTTGCGCAGCATGCAGGTCACGCGCTGACCAGTCGGGCAGGAGGGAAATGCCCAGCCCTTCTTCCACCAACCGGGCAATGTCGTCGATCCCCTGCAGTTCGAAGCGAATCTGCGGGTAAATGCCTTTCTGGCGCAGGTATTCATCGGCCATTTCTCCGGCAAACACCCGGGGATCAAGCCGGATGTAAGGCTCCCTGGCGAGTGACTCGAAAATATCGTCGACTTTCAGCGTGGCAGGCGTAAGCATGATCAGGGATTCTTCCTTCAGCTTGGTCCAGATCACCCCCTTGGGCAGATCAAAGGCCGGACGGGCGATCAGCGCCGCATCAATCTCACCGTCCAGCACCATGGCGTACAGCATGTTGTTCGTCGCACGCTCGATATTGATGGCGATGTTCGGAAAATGATCTGCCCATTGTTTCAATACCGGCAGGATGAAGCCCATATGCATCGTGCCCAGGCGCAAGGGGCCACTAGGTGGGGCAGTATCGAACGCCGAGGCTTTCAGGCGGTGCAGCTCAAGAAGGATGTTCTGCGCGTTTTCCGTGATCCTTGTCCCGGCCAGCGTCGGCTTGACCGTATGCCCGGCACGTACCAGCAGCGGTGTCCCGACCGAAGCTTCCAGTGCCTTCAGACGCTGCGTCAGCGTCGTCGGACTCAAACCCAGACGCCTGGCCGCCTCCGCGATCGAGCCAAGCTCCGTGACCATCAGGAAATTATGCAGGTAGTCGAGATTCATTTTCCCGGGGCGCCCGGCATGAAACGCGGGTAATCGGCGGCCAGCCGCCCATGCCGCAGTGCCTGCGCCATGGCGGAGAAATATGGTGCGGTCTCACGGAAAAAGCGCTGATAGCCTTCACACAGCCAGTTGAGTTTGCCGCCCTCAGCCGGAATCAGCCGATCCTTGGGGCAGCCGCCATGGCAGAAGCGCAGTTCCGGGCAGGCGCGGCATTGTTTTGGCAGCGCCGCGAATTTGTCCTCGCCGAATTGGCGCTGAAACTTGCCGTCGACCAGTTCGGCCAGCGGCTTTTGCGTGATGTTGCCGAGGAAGTGTTTTTTGTCGACGAAATGGTCGCAACTGTAAACATCGCCGTTGTGTTCGAGCGCCGCAGCACGGCCACAGGTCCGGGCATGCACGCAGAGCGAGGCCGGATAGCCGACGGTGATGCCGAGTGTCATGTCGAAGAGTTGCACGAAAACATCGCCCATGTCCTTTTCCCGCCAGCGATGGAAAATGCGGGTCATGAATTCGCCCCATTGTTTGCCGCTGACCGACTGCGGGCTGGCCCCGTTTTCCGCCGCTGGTTCGACGATGGGGATGAACTGGAGGAAGGGAGTTCCCAGCGTTTTCAGAAAGTCATAGACCGCTTCGGGGTGTTCGGCATTATCGTTCTGCACCACGGTCAGGATGTTGTATTCAACCCGATGTTTTTTCAGGGTTTCAAGCCCCTTCATGACGGCAGCAAACGAACCGCGCCCGGCGATGTCGTAACGGTAGCGGTCATGTAGCACCTGCGGCCCGTCGACGCTGACGCCGACCAGAAACTTGTGTTCGGCAAGAAAGGCCGCGAATTCGTCGTCGATGAGTGTCGCGTTGGTCTGGAAGGAATTGAAGACGGCAATCCCCGGCGGGACGTATTTCTTTTGCAACTCGACCGCTTTGCGGAAGAAGCCAACGCCCATCATCGTCGGCTCCCCGCCCTGCCAGGTGAATTCGAGCTCATTCTGCTGCGGCGCACGCGCTTGCACGAGGCTTTTGATCATGCGCTCCAGCATCGCCTCGCTCATGCGAAACGCGGCGGCACGCTGTCCCGGATAAAGATCGGTCTTTTCCAGATAGAAGCAGTATTCGCAACGCAGGTTGCACTGCGCGCCAATCGGCTTGGTGATGAGATGAAAGGGGGTTTTGGCCTGGCGCATCAGTTGTCAGTAAACGCTTCTTCCCGCTTGCCCTTGATCGACGGCAACAGAACGATGACGATCAGGAGCGCGGACAGAAAGAGCAAGGTGGCGGAAATCGGGCTGGTGACGAAAACCGTCCAGTCACCACGCGCAACCAAGAGCGCCCGGCGCAGGTTTTCCTCCATCATCGGCCCGAGGATGAAGCCCAGAAGCAGCGGTGCCGGTTCGCAGGACAGTTTGTGGAACACATAGCCCGCGACGGCAAAGGCTGCGCCGATGATCACGTCGAAATAGCTGTTGTTGAGCGTATAGAGGCCGATACAGCAGAAGGCCATGATCGAGGGAAAGAGGAAGCGGTAGGGAACGGTCAGTAGCTTGACCCAGACGCCGATGAACGGCAGGTTGAGCACGACCAGGATGGCGTTACCGATCAGCATCGAGGCAATGAGGCCCCAGAAGAGTTCAGGGTTGCTGGTCATGACCTGCGGCCCCGGCTGCACGCCCATGATGATCATCGCCCCGACCATCAGCGCCATCACCGCATTGGGCGGAATGCCGAGCGTCAGCATGGGGATGAAGGAAGTCTGCGCCCCGGCGTTGTTCGCTGATTCCGGACCAGCAACACCACGGATATTACCCTTGCCGAAAGGCACTTCGCCGGGCTTCATCGGCATCTTTTTTTCCACAGTATAAGAAGCAAACGAGGCGAGGAGTGCGCCGCCCCCCGGCAAGACGCCCAGAAAGGAACCCAGCAGGGTGCCGCGCAAGACCGCCGGGGCGGCATCGCCAAAGTCCTTTTTGCTCGGCCACAGGCCGGTGACCTTTTTGGTGAATACCTCGCGCTTGTCGTCAGAGAGACCCAGGTTCACGATGATCTCCCCAAAACCGAAGACGCCCATGGCGATGGCGACAAAGCCGATGCCGTCCTGCAATTCGGGAATGCCGAAGGAAAAGCGGGCCATGCCGGTAATCACGTCGGTATTGACCTGACCGAGCAAAAGGCCGAGGACGATCATGGCGATGGCCTTGATCAGCGAGCCAGAGGCAAGCACCACCGCACCGATCAGACCAAGAATCATCAGCGAGAAATATTCCGCCGGGCCGAATTCGATGGCCAGTCGGGTCAGCGCCGGGGCGAAGGCGGCAACGACGAGGGTGCCGACACAGCCGCCGAAAAATGAGCCGAGTGCCGCCGTCGCCAGGGCCGGGCCAGCACGTCCGGAGCGGGCCATCTGGTAGCCATCAAGCGCGGTGACGACTGAACTGGATTCACCGGGAACATTGATCAGGATGGCGGTGGTCGAGCCGCCGTATTGTGCGCCGTAGTAAATGCCGGCCAGCATGATGAGTGCCGGGGTCGGCTCCAGAATGTAGATCGAGGGCAGCAGCATGGCGATGGTCGCCACTGGCCCCAGCCCCGGCAGGACGCCGACCAGGGTGCCGAGGATGGCGCCGGTCAGCGCATAGAGCACATTCTGGAGGGAAAGGGCAACGCCAAGGCCCATGGCGAGGTTGTTGATGATGTCCATGATGTTTCCTCAGGGAAGCATGAACCAGGGTTTGATCGGCATCTGCAACTCCAGCCCCCAGATGAAAATCGCCCAGCTACCGAGCGTGATGATCGTCGCGTTGAGGATAACCTCACCCCAACGAAATTCTTTTCCGGCCAGCGAAGAAAGGATCACCAGCAGGGGCATGGTGATCAGCAGGCCAAGCCATTTCAGCGAAACGCCAAAAAAGACCACGGCGGCGGCCAGCATCAGCAGGGGTCGCCAGGCGAAAGCCCCGACCGCTTCACCCTTGCCGCTGGTTTTGCCGAGCGATTTGACCAGAATCAGCACGCCGAGCAGTGCCAGCAGGATGCCCAGACCAAACGGAAAATAACCGGGGCCGGGCTTGGCGGAATAACCGAATCGGTAAGCGGTGGAGCCAATGGCAAAGCTGGCACCAATGACGAGAAACATCAGCCCCGACCAGAAGTCGCGCGGGTTTTTGATTCTCGATGCTTTCCGACCGTCGCTTTGCCCCATGCTGGCAGCACCATCAGACAACTTGCCCATGAAGATCGTCCTGAAAGATCAAAAATGGTCAGGGAAGAGAAAACCAGCGACAAAAGAGCAAGCCGTTACGCGGCAAGGAACTGCCCTTCTCTCTTCTCCCTTCCCCCTTCTCGGCTTAATCAAACTTCAGATTGGCGTCCTTGACGATCTTGGCGATCCTGTCCACATCGGCACGCAGGGAATCCGAGAACTGCTGGGCACTATGCGGTGCCTGCACGATCAGTCCGAGCGATTCAAGTTTCGCGCGGATGTCCGGCATTTCGGAGATCGCCTTGAATTCCTGATTGAGCTTTTCGACGATGGCGGGTGGCGTGCCGGCAGGCGCAAAGAAGGCAAACCAGTTGGTGAACTCAAAACCCTTGAGGGATTCGGAAAGGCTCGGCGTATCGGGCAGGACCGCCAGACGCGGGCCGGTGACGGCGAGGGGCTTCACGGTTCCCGCCTTGGCGAGCGCAAGCCCGGCACCGTCGATGGCGAAATCAACCTGTTTGCCCATCATGCCGGTAAAGGCCGCTGCGCCGCCCTTGAACGGGATGTGCAGCATTTCGGCCTTGGTCGTCGATTGCAGAAGCTCGATGGCGAGGTGCCCGGCAACGCCGATGCCGCCGGTGCCGTAGGCGATCTTGCCGGGGTTGGCCTTGGCGAACTCGATGATCTGCCCGAAATTCTGGAACTTCGAATCGTTATTGACCGCGATCAGGATCGACACCGTCGCCGCCTTGTAGATCGGTGCGAAATCCTTCAACGTGTCGTAGGCGAGCTTTTGCTGCGTATGCTTGGAAATGACCATGCCGCCCATGTCGCCGATGGTGATCGTGTAGCCATCATTGGCCGAGCGTGCGGCGGCGGTGAGGCCGATGGTGCCGCCTGCGCCGGGCTTGTTGTCGACCAGCACCGGCTGACCCAGGCGCTCGGAGAGCTTCTGACCAAAGCTGCGGGCAACAATGTCGTTATTGCCGCCGGGTGGCTGCGCAACGATGATGGTGATCGGGCGAACGGGATAATTCTGTGCGCAAGCCAGGGCTGGCAGGATGCAGGCCGTTGCACAGAGCGCGAGACGGATGAATGATGTTTTGACCATGAGATCCTCCTTGGATAAATTTATTGATCGACCAGCGCGGAACGTACCAGAAGTTCCGCCTCTTGCCGCTCTGCTGCTTCCACTTCAACGATAACCCGACTGATTTTGCCGGAAAAATAAAAGGGCGACTGATAATCGTGCGTCACCGGCAAGCCGCCATCGTAACCGCAGCATAGCCCTTCCCCGGAGGTTTCGATGACCGCAGGGATGGTGCGCGGAATCTCGCCTTCGCCAACCGCTTGCCCGTCGATAAACAGTGCGCCCTTGCCGCAATGCTCGCCGGTGCGCGTAAAGCGGAATTCGAGGCGGTGTTTGCCGGGCGGGATTTCCCGTTCGGAAACGATCCGGTACTCGGAGAGGCCCAGATAGTTATGCACGTAGACGAGGCGCTGCTCCTTCACATAAAAAGCATAGCCGGAAAAATAACTGCCGTGAGCGAGCAGAACACCCGCCGCGCCGCTCTCGGGAATTTCCACCTCGGCGGTGATCGTGTGGCTGCGGTTTTTCACATTGACGGCGGTGTATTCGAAATGCGGAGCGCCGCCCGGATAGTAAATGTACTTGTTGCGCACCGGCCCTGCCGAAGGCTTGCGTTCACTCATGCGCGCCTGCATCCGCGAATCGAGCGGTAGCACGTTGTATTTGCCGGCTTCGCTCCACCAGAGATCGATCAGGGCCTGAAGCCGCTCCGGGTATTTTTCGGCAAGATCGACGCTTTCGGAAAAGTCCTCGGCGACGTGATAAAGCTCCCACTTCATGCTGGCGAGTTTCTCTTCGGTCAGCTCCACGCCTTGCGGCTGTTCGGCAACCGCCTTCCAGCCGTCAGACCAGATGGCGCGAGAACCGAGCATTTCGTAGTACTGCGCGGTTTTTTTGGTCGGTGCTTCCGGGGCATTGAGCGTATGGGCAAAGCTCACACCTTCCATCGGTTTTTGCGCCGCGCCGTTCAGGTTCTTCGGTGCCTCAATTCCCAGCACATCCAGCAATGTCGGGGTGATATCGACGACATGCACGTACTGCTTACGCACTTCCCCCGTCGCCTCGATGCCCTTCGGCCAATGCACCACCAGCGGATCGCTCATGCCGCCCTGGTGCAGATAACGCTTCCAGCGTTTGAGCGGCGTGTTACCCGCCCAGGCCCAGCCCCAGGAATAATTGGGATAAGACCTGACGCTGCCCCAGTCATCGAGATACTTGAGGTTGTCTTCGATGCCCGGTTCGACCCGGTTCGGGTACAGGCATTCGTTGAACGTGCCGTGTTCGCCCCCCTCGGCGGACGCACCGTTGTCGGACGCCAGCATGACGATGGTGTTGTCGAGTTCGCCCAGGCTGTCGATAAAGTCGATGACCCGGCCCAGGTGGTGGTCGGTCTGCTCCAGGAAGGCCGCATAGACCTCCATTTGCCGGGCGTAGAGTTTTTTCGCGTTGTCGGGGAGACTCTCCCAGGCCTTCATTTCTTCTGGGCGAGGCGTCAGCTGAGTTCCCGGCGGGATGATGCCCTGCGCGAGTTGGCGCTGGTAAACCTCCTCGCGCCACTGATCCCAGCCCTTGTCGAACTTGCCTTTATAGCGCTCGATCCACTCCGGCTCGACGTGGTGCGGCGAATGCCCGGCGCCGAGGCAGTAATACATGAAAAAGGGTTTTTCTGGCGAGAGGGTGCGCAAATCGCCCAGATATTCGATGGCGCGATCGGCGAGATCGGCATTGAGGTGATAGCCTTCTTCCGGCGTTTTCGGCGGATTCACATACTGGTTGTCATGCACCAGGGTCGGTGCCCACTGATTGGTCTTGCCACCGAGAAAACCGTAATAACGCTCAAAACCACGCGAGAGCGGCCAGCGCGCCTTGGCCGCGCCGGACGCGTATTCGCTGGTCGGCACCAGATGCCACTTGCCGATGGCGAAGGTCGCGTAGCCGTGATTCACCAGGATTTCCGGCAACATGCCGCATTCTTTCGGCAACATGCCGTTGTAACCGGGGAAACCGGCGGCGAGTTCGGGAATGATGCCGAGGCCGTTCGTATGATGGTTCCGGCCGGTCAGCAGGCAGGCGCGGGTCGGCGCACAGATCGCCGTGGTATGAAAATCGCGGTAGCGCAGCCCCCCCGTCGCCAGACGGTTGATGTTCGGCGTGTTGATGTCGGAGCCAAAACAGCCCAGATGCGCAAAGCCAACGTCGTCGAACAGCACCACCAGAATATTCGGCGAACCGGGTTTGGCACGCGGCGGCTGCGGCCAGGCCGACTCCGACGCGGCGATGGTGCGCCCGATCTTGCCGGGAAACGGCGTGCCTTCCGGGTAAGTTTTTGCTTCTTTCATGCCAACCCCCTTGAATAATGAATTTCTGACCATCCTTCATCAATTACAAGCGAGAGTAAAGCACTTTTTTACTATTTCAAACAGTGGAAATTACGTTGTTACAGACAGTCCCTGCCTGCTCGGATAGCAGCGATGACGGAGCGGCTATTTTCGATCAAATTGATCGCTATTCGATCAATTTGATTGTGTATAATCCACTTCATCCCCACCCTTCACCACGGAGCGCACCGCGATGAACAACCCGATTGGAATCTACGAAAAAGCCCTGCCCAAGGACATGAACTGGGCCGAGCGTTTTGCGGCGGCCAAGGCTGCCGGTTACGATTTTCTGGAAATATCCGTCGACGAAACCCCCGAACGCATGGCACGGCTCGACTGGTCGCTCGCCGAGCGGCTGGAATTCTTCCGTCTTTCGCGTGAATCCGGTGTGCCAGTGCCCAGCATGTGCCTTTCCGGCCATCGCAAGATTCCCTTTGGCAGCGCTGATCCGGCCATCCGCGCGCAAGCCGCCGAGTTCATGGAAAAAGCCATCCGCTTTGCCTGCGATACCGGCATCCGCGTCATCCAGTTGGCCGGTTACGATGTCTATTACGAACCGACCACGCGCGAATCACGCGAACGCTACTACGCCGGCATGGAACGTGCCCTGGAAGTAGCGGCCCGCCATCAGGTCACGCTGGCGCTGGAAATCATGGATACCTCGTTCCAGAATTCGATCAGCAAATACCTGAAACTCAAGGAACGCCTGCCCTCGCCCTGGTTCATGGTTTACCCCGACATCGGCAACCTCACGGCCTGGGGTAATGACGTCGCGGAAGAACTCGCGCTCGGCATCCATGAGATCGTCGGCGTTCATGTCAAGGAAACCAAGCCGGTCGGCCCGAATTTCCCCGGTGCCTTCCGCGACGTGCCGTTTGGTGAAGGCACGGTCGATTTCGTCCACTGCTTCAAGACCCTGCACGATCTGGCCTACGCCGGCCCCTTCCTGATTGAAATGTGGACCGAAAAATCCGCCGACCCGCTCGGCGAAATCGCCAAGGCACGCGCCTGGGTCGGAGAACGTCTACAACAAGGAGGCTATACATCATGCTCGAAAAACTGAAACAGCAAGTCCTGGAAGCCAATCTCGAACTGCCGAAACTGGGCCTCGTCGATTTCACCTGGGGCAACGTCAGCGGCCGGGATGCCGAAAGCGGCGCCATCGTCATCAAGCCGAGCGGCGTCCCTTACGAAACGATGAAGGCGGAAGACATGGTCGTGGTCGACCGTGACGGCAAGCTTATCGACGGCAAGCTGCGGCCCTCGTCCGACATGCCGACACACGTCGAGCTTTATCGTCATTTCCCGACCATTGGCGGCATCGTGCACACCCATTCGACCTGGGCGACGGTCTGGGCGCAGGCCTGCCGCGGCATTCCCGCCTTCGGCACGACACACGCCGACTACTTCTACGGCGAAATCCCCTGCACCAAAATCCTGAGCGAACAGCAAACGCAAGGGGATTACGAAGTCGAAACCGGCCTGGCGATTGTCGAACGCTTCCGCGAAGGCAATATCAGTCCGAAAGACATGCCGGTCGTTCTGGTGGCCAACCACGGCCCCTTCGCCTGGGGCAAGGATGCCAACGATGCGGTACACAACGCCGCCGTCCTCGAACTCACCGCCCGCATGGCCCTGCTCTCCCTGCAACTGGAACCCAAACTACCGCCGATGCCGCAGCACCTGCTCGACAAGCACTTCTTCCGCAAACACGGGCCGGGGGCGTATTACGGGCAGAATTAACTCACTCCCGTTAAAACAGGAAACGCGCCACGCATCACCGACAGAGAAGGTGATGCGTGGCGCGTTTCCTGTTTTTTGCTCTGCCTGACTCCCCGCCAAAAATGCGCAAAAAAGTATCACTTTGTGTGTTTTATATTGGTTGATAAGTCAGCACCACCTCATTAAAGTCATTCCAACAATAAGAAAAACCTACGACCATGCGGGTTGGCAGCGTTTTTTCAGGGGGGTAGTGAATGATGAAGCCGGATCTTGAAGTCGTTGATGTTTCCCAGCACCAGTCCTTCAAGGTCTGGGGGCACGGCTATCCGTTTCGTACCGTGCGCTGGCACTTTCATCCTGAATACGAAATCCAGCTGATTACGGAAACTTCCGGCCAGTATTTTGTCGGCGACTATACGGATCGCTTTTCCCCTGGAAACCTGGTGTTCATGGGGCCCAATCTCCCGCACAACTGGGTCAGCGAAGTGCCTGCAGGCTGTTTCATCGAGCGGCGCAACCTGATTTTGCAGTTTCCCGGTGAGTTTCTTTCCAAAAGCATTCTGGCTTTCCCTGAAATGCGCTATCTGGGCAAGCTGGCAGATGATTCAAGGCGCGGCGTGCTGTTCTCGTCGGCGACTGGCAAGGCGGCCTTGCCGATCATGGAAGAATTGCTGACCGCGACCCATACCCGCCGCATCATCTTGTTTCTCTCCCTGCTTGATCTGCTCGTCAAAGATAAAAGCCGGAAATTACTGGCCAGTCCGGGCTTCTCCCCGAACCCGGAAGATTACATGTCCTCCCGGATCAATCAGGTGCTTGCGTACATTGACCTGAATCTGGCCAGCGAGTTGTCGGAAATCACCATGGCAGAAATGACCGGGCAGAGCATCAGCAGCTTTTCCCGTTATTTCCGCAAGCACACGGGACTTTCCTTTACCCGGCACATCAACAATTTACGCATCCAGCGCGCCTGTGAATTACTGGTCGGTAGCCAGCTGTCTGTTGCCGACATCTGCTTCCAGGTTGGCTACAACAACGTATCGAATTTCAACCGCCACTTTTTAGCGATCAAGGGAATCCCCCCCAGCCGTTTTCGCGCCCTCTACCAGCTCAATCTGGTTCAAGCAGTTGCCTGAGAGTCGCTGACGACAAACGGAGACAGCATTAGCGACGATTAATTTTAACCAGGCAAACACGGATTACCGGGAATCCTTTTGCCTGTCTTTTCTGCCCGGTAACATTTTCAAAGGGTCTTATCATGAAAGCTAGTAAAAAAATTCTGCCGTCCATGCTGGGTGTCGCACTTTTCGCGGGTCTGACCGCCGTAAGCCATGCAGCGCCGCTCAAGATCGGCATGTCCTTTCAGGAAATGAACAACCCCTACTTCGTTACCATGAAGCAGGCGCTGGAAGAAGCTGCAGCTTCGATCGGTGCAACGGTCGTCATCGCCGACGCCCGTCATGACGTCGCCAAGCAGATCAATGACGTTGAAGACATGATCCAGAAGAAAATCGACATCCTGCTGCTCAACCCGACCGATTCGACCGGTGTTGAAGGCGCCGTGAAATCCGCCAAGGCTGCCGGACTGGTCGTTGCCGCTGTTGATGCCAATGCCAAAGGCCCGGTTGACACCTTTGTCGGCTCCAAGAACTACGACGCTGGCGTCATGGCCTGCGAATACATGGGCAAGGCACTGAACGGCAAGGGTGATGTCGCCATTCTGGACGGCATTCCGGTTGTGCCGATTCTGGAACGTGTTCGCGGCTGCAAGGATGCCCTCAAGAAGTTCCCGGAAATCAAGATTGTCACGACGCAGAACGGCAAGCAGCAGCGCGATCAGGCGCTGGCCGTGACGGAAAACATGATTCAGGCCAATCGCAACCTGAAGGGTATCTTCAGCGTCAATGACGGCGGCGCCATGGGTGCGCTGGCCGCCATCGAAGCCTCCGGCAAGGACATCAAGCTGACCAGCGTTGACGGCGCACCGGAAGCGATCAAGGCCATGCAGAAGGAAGGCTCCAAGTTTATCGCCACCTCCGCCCAGTACCCGCGTGACCAGATCCGCATCGCCATCGGCATGGCGCTGGCCAAGAAATGGGGTGCCAACGTCCCGGTGCACATCCCGGTTGATGTCAAGCTGATCGACAAGGACGGTGCCAAGACCTTCTCCTGGTAAGCCATTCACGCTGTCGCTCCCTTTCCGGAAGCGACTTGCGGACAAGAAGGGGGCTACAGCCCCCCTTGTCCGCCCTTCTTGCCCCATGCCAATAGGCATGACCAGGAAATTCTTGTTGAAATGGAGCATCGATGAATACGATTTTGCAACTGGAGCAAATCTCCAAGCGATTTCCCGGCGTCAATGCGCTGACGAAAATCGACTTGTCGGTTGCGGAAGGGGAAATTCACGCCCTGCTCGGTGAAAACGGCGCGGGAAAATCGACGCTGATGAAAATCCTCTCCGGCATCTATCGCCCGGATGAAGGACGCATCGTCATGCAGGGAACGGAGCGCCACTTTGCCTCCTACAACGAAGCAGTCGCAGCGGGGGTGGCGATCATCTTTCAGGAGTTCAGCCTGATCCCCGACCTCAACGCCGTCGAAAACATCTATCTTGGCCGCGAACATACCAACGCCTTCGGCATATTGCAGAAAAGCGCCATGCGCACCGAAGCTGCGGCTCTGTTCAAACGCCTGGGAATCGACATTGATCTTGGCGTACCCATCTGCCAGTTGAGCGTGGCGCAGCAGCAATTCGTTGAAATTGCCAAGGCCTTGTCGCTCAATGCGCGCATTCTGATTCTTGACGAGCCAACGGCAACGCTGACTCCCTCCGAAGCCACCCACCTTTTCGGCATCATGCGCGACCTGAAGGCGCAGGGCGTGGCGATGATTTTCATCTCGCACCATCTGGAAGAAATCTTCGAAGTTTGTGACCGCATCACGGTATTGCGCGACGGCTTTTACATCGGCACCACCGATGTCGCCGCGACCAATATTGACGCGCTGGTCGAATGGATGGTCGGTCGCAGCCTGGATCAGGCTTTCCCGCCCAAACCGAAGCGCCCGGAAAATCCGCGCCCCATTCTCGAAGCGCGTGCCGTCCAGCAGGAAGCCCACGGGCCGATCAACAGTTTCACGCTGTATGAAGGAGAAATTCTCGGTTTTTCCGGGCTGGTGGGTTCGGGACGTTCCGAGCTGGCACGTGCAGTCATTGGCGCAGATAGTGCTCACCATAAGGAAATCATCTTCTGCGGTGAAAAAATCAGCCTGAACAACACAGCGGAAGCGCTTGAAGCCGGTATTGGCTTACTGCCCGAAAGCCGCAAGACGGAAGGTCTGATCGTCGACTTTTCGATCCGTGACAACATCTCGATCAATAACCTGAAGAAATATCTCGGACCGGGCCCCTTCATCAACCAGCGTCTCGAATACCAGACCAGTCTGGATATTTCCAATCAGGTTGGCGTCAAGGCACCTGGCCCAATGTCGGTGGTCGGGCAACTTTCCGGTGGAAACCAGCAGAAAGTCGTCATTGCCCGCTGGCTGAACCATCACTGCAAGGTGCTGATTTTCGACGAGCCGACGCGAGGCATTGACGTCGGTGCCAAAGCGGAAATCTACGCACTAATGCGTGAACTGACCGCCAAAGGTTATTCGATCATCTTCATTTCTTCCGAACTTCCGGAAATTGTCGGTCTGTGTGACCGCGTCGCCGTCTTCCGCGAAGGCTCCATCGTTGCCACCCTGAGTGGTGATGACATCAACTCCAATGAGGTAATGCGCTATGCAACAACAGGCAACTAACCCTTCCGTTGAGGCAGCCTCTGCCATGACACGCTTGCTGAACCTGATGAAGCGTTCAACCTACGCCTTCCCGCTGGTGGGCTTTTTTGCCGTCAGTCTGGTCATGATCATCACCACCGACAATTTCCTTTCGGCGGACAATTTCATGAACATCGCCCGGCAGGTCTCGATCAACGCCATCATCGCCATTGGCATGACCTGCGCGATTCTGACCGGCGGGATTGACCTCTCCGTCGGAGCAGTCATGGCGCTTTCCGGCACCCTGATGGCCGGCATGATGGTGAACGGCGTACCGCCGTCAGCCGCCATTCCGCTGGGCCTGGGTGTTGGCCTGGCATTTGGCCTCTTTAACGGCTTTTTTGTCGCCTATGCGGGGATGCCGCCGATCATCGTGACGCTGGCCACCATGGGCATCGCCCGGGGTATCGCGTTGATCTACACTGGCGGCTACCCCATTGATGGCCTGCCGGAAATGTTCGCTTTCTTTGGCCGTGGTTCGGTACTCGGCATCCAGACGCCGATCATCACCATGTTCATCTTCTACATTCTCGCCTACCTGCTGCTCGACCACACCCCTATCGGACGCTACATCTATGCCATTGGTGGCAACGAGGAAGCCACACGCCTTTCCGGTGTGCGGGTCAGCCGTTACAAGCTGCTGGTGTATTCGCTGAGCGGCCTGATGTGTGCCCTGGCCGGTCTGGTGCTGAGTTCCCGCCTGATGAGCGGCCAACCCAATGCCGGGGTGGCCTTTGAAATGGACGCCATTGCCGCCGTCGTCATGGGAGGCACCTCCATTTCCGGCGGTCGTGGCTCGATCATCGGCACCCTGATCGGGGCCATGATGCTCGGCGTTCTGAACAACGGTCTCAACATGATGGGGGTTTCGCCTTACGTCCAGAACATCATCAAGGGGCTGATCATCCTCTTTGCCATCTACATCAGCCGCGAGCGGCGCAAGAAACGCTGAGCGGAACCCCGGAACAGCCCTGTTTTTTATTTCATCGAACCAGCCTGCCCAACAATCAGGCAGGCTGGCCCAGCCAGATCACGTCTGTTATTTCATCAGGAGAAAACACATGCAAAGCAGCGCCACCGACATGCTGGCCGTCGTGAACCACGGCCCGAACGACAACCGCCTCGAACGCATCCCGCGCCCCCGGGCGCGTGCCAACGAACTCATCATCCGCGTTGCCGCCTGCGGCATCTGCGCGGGGGACACCAAATGCAACGCCGGAGCAGCCATGTTCTGGGGCGGTGAGGCAAGGGAGAATCCCTGGGTCAAGGTGCCGGTGGTTCCCGGCCATGAATTCTTCGGCACCATCGTCGAAATGGGCGAAGGCGCGGCAGAACACTTCGATGTCAAACTCGGTGAGCGCGTGATTGCCGAGCAGATTCTTCCCTGCAACAAATGCCGCTTCTGCAAAAGCGGCAGCTACTGGATGTGCGAAATCCATAACATGTTCGGCTTCCAGCATGAAATTGCCGAAGGCGGTATGGCCGAATACATGCGCTTCCCGTCAAACGCCATCATTCATAAAATTCCGGAAAGCATGTCGCTCGATGACGCAGCCATCATCGAACCGCTGGCCTGCGCGATTCACACGGTCGACCGTGGCGAGATCGGCCTTGCCGATGTCGTGGTGATCGCCGGCGCCGGGCCGCTAGGCTTGATGATGGTGCAGGTCGCCAAGCTCAAAACACCGAAGAAGCTGATCGTGGTCGATATGTCCGATGCGCGTCTGGAACTCGCCAAATCCTATGGGGCCGATCTCACCATCAACCCCGGCAAGGAAGATGTCGATGCCATCGTGCGTTCATTGACCGGCGGCTATGGCTGTGACGTTTATATCGAAGCCACCGGCCACCCGAGCGGCGTTACCCAGGGACTACAAATCATCCGCAAACTGGGCCGCTTCGTCGAATTCAGCGTATTTGGTCACGAAACCACCGCCGACTGGTCGATCATCGGTGATCGCAAGGAGATCGATATCCGGGGAGCGCATCTGGGCCCGTACACCTATCCGGTCGCTATTGACCTGCTGGATCGTGGCCTGGTGACCGCCAAAGGTATCGTGACGCACAAGTTCAAGCTGCAAGACTGGGATGCCGCCTTTGCCTGCGCCAACACGCTGGAATCCATCAAGGTGCTGTTGCTGCCGGACGTAGAAAACTGAACAGCGAACATATCCAGAAAAACTGGCGACAGGTAGCATGGCGCCTGTCGCCAGTCATTCATCTGACTCAGGGAGCCGGACATGAATTACGTCATTGGGGTAGATATCGGTACGCAGAGCACCAAAGCCCTGCTCATCGGCAGCGATGGAAAAATCATCGCCAGCGAATCACAGTCCTATCAGGTCGACACGCCTCGCCCCATGTGGGCAGAACAATGGCCGGAAGTCTGGTTTGCGGCAGTCACCGGATGCATCGAACGGCTGGTCAAAAAGAGCGGCATTGCAGCCAACGCCATCAAATCGCTATGTATCTCCAGCCTTTACGGCGGTTCTGGCATTCCGGTCGATCGCCAAATGAAACCGCTTCACCCTTGTCTGATCTGGATGGATCGGCGCGCCATCCGTGAAGTCGAATGGGTCAAAAACACCCTTGACCTTGAGCGCTTCATGCAACTCTCCGGCAACAGCGTCGACAGCTACTACGGTTACACCAAGATGTTGTGGATCAAGAACGAGCGCCCGGAAATCTGGCAGCAGATTCACTACTTTCTGCCACCCAACAGCTATGTGAATTACCTGCTGACCGGTGAAGTCGCCGTTGACCACAGTTCTGCCGGCAACATCGGGGGCGTTTACGACATGCGCCGTCGCTGCTGGAGCGAAGAAACCCTGAACATGCTCGGCATTCCCGTTGAAATGATGCCGCCGCGCCTGGTGGAATCGAGCGAAATCGTCGGCGCTCTCAGTGCGGAATGGGCAGAAAAACTCGGCCTTACTCCCGGAATGCCGGTCATGGGCGGCGGCGTGGACGCGGCCATGGCGACCCTGGCTGCAGGCGTGACCCAACCCGGCGACCATGTCGCCATGATCGGCACCAGCATGTGCTGGGGCTATATCAACGACCAGACCGATGCCCGGCATGGCCTCATTTCCATGCCCTACGTCTATCAGGGGCAGGAAAAACTCTACATCTTCGGGGGAGCCATCACCGCTGGTGCCTCGATCAGCTGGTTCCGTGAAGAATTCTGTCAAGCTGAAATCCAGCGCGCCGCCGAACTCAAGTGCGACCCACATCAGTTACTGGAGGAAAGTGCCAAAAAAATCCCGCCCGGCTCGGATGGAATCGTTTTTCTGCCTTATCTCATGGGCGAGCGCAGTCCGATCTGGGACCCCAAGGCCAGCGGCGCTTTTGTCGGGCTCTCGCTTTACCACTCCCGCGCTCATCTCTATCGGGCCGTGCTCGAAGGCGTTTCCTTTGCGCTCAATCACAACATCGTCACCGGCGCCAAGGGGGCCAGCCGACTGGACAAACGTCTGATCGTTGTTGGCGGCGCAGCGCATTCCGAACTCTGGATGCAGATTATTGCCGACATTACCGGCTATCCGGTTTACACCATTCGGGAAGAAGTCGAAGCCGCACTCGGCGCTGCCTTGCTGGCTGCGCTCGGGGCCGGGGTCATTGATGAGGCCACCGTGGAAAAAGGCTGGGTACAGCTTGACGAGCGTACCCGCCCGAACGCCGAAACCCATGCGCTTTACCAGAAGCGTTTCCAGCATTACTGTTCGCTTTATCCGGCACTGAAAACCACCATGCATGGCCTGCATGACGCCTGATTTCAACCCGCTTCTGTAATCAAGGAAGAGACCAACATGGCTTATTTTCTCGGCATCGACATCGGCGGCACCCTCATCAAGAGTGGTTTGTACGATGAGCACGGCAAGGAAAAAGCGGTCGCGGCGCAGGCCGATCCGGCCATCGCCGGGCCGGTCGGCTGGAGCGAGCGCGACATGGACTCCATGTGGAAAACCGTCGCTGGCACCATCCGTCAGGTTATCGCCGAAAGTGGTGTGTCGCCCGATGCGATCAAGGGCGTCAGTTTCTCCGCACACGGCAAAGGACTTTACGCCACGGATAAAAACGGCGAACCGGTGCGCAACGGCATCATTTCTTCCGACAACCGCGCCACACCGCTGGTCCGCCGCCTGAAGCAGGAAGGGATCGACAAGGCCACCTATCCCTATGGCTACGAACAACTCTGGCCTTGCCACCCGGCCGTATTGCTCGCCTGGCTCAAGGAAAACGAAAGCGATGCCTATGCGCGGATCGACCGGATTCTCATGGGGCATGACTGGATCCGCTACCGGCTCACCGGCGATTTTTCTGCCGAAGTGACCAATATTTCCGGCAGCAATCTTTTTGACATCGACAAAAACGACTACGCGCCGGAACTCTTCAAGCACTTTGGCATTGAAGAAAAAATCGGGGCCACCGCGCCCGTCTGCCAATCACTCGAAAGCCGGGCCGGCGTTTCCCGACAGGCTGCCGAGGAAACCGGCCTGGCCGCAGGCACCCCGGTCTATGGCGGATTTTTCGACGTCGTTTCTGCAGCGGTTTGCGCCGGCCTCGCCGATTCGCGCCAGATCAACGTGGTCATGGGCACCTGGACCATCGTCACCTGGATCGCCAACAGCATTCCGGCGGCAGATTATCCCTATACCTGGGGGCGTTACTGCCTGCCCGGCAGTTACTTCGTGCACGAGGGCAGCCCGACCTCGGCCTCGAATCTCGAATGGTTCGTGCGCAATCTCATGCCGGGGGTCGAAGAGCCCTACCGGAAGTGCAACGAAATGGTCGCCACGCTGGACAAATGCGCCAGCGGCATCCAGTTCCTGCCCTACCTGTTCTCTTCCAATCTCGGCGACACACTGTCCGGTACCTTCCACGGACTGGCCGCCGCCCACGGCCTGCCGCATCTGGTTCAGGCCGTCTATGAAGGCATCGCCTTCTCGCAGCACGTCCACCTGGAACGCATTCTGCAACTGGCGGGAAAAAACCGTGTCTTGCGCCTGACCGGCGGGCCGAGCCGATCACGGGTATGGATGCAGATGGTCGCCGACCTTGCCGGCATGCCGGTTGAAGTTGTGGATATCCGGGAATCGGGCTGCCTCGGCGCAGCAATCGCGGCCGCGGTCGGCAGCGGCCACTACGCCAGTCTGCACGAGGCAATGGCGGCGATGTGCCCGGCAGCGCAGCAGATCGATCCTGATCTTTCGGCCACGCCGCGCTACGCCGAAAAATACGCCGCCTTCCGACAACTGGCCAGGACGCTCGAAACAATCGCCTGAGAAACAGTCAGCACCTTCCTGCCCGGAGCGGGCCTTGACCCGCTCCGAAAATGCTCACTGCGCCAACAACAGCGGAATGGTCGGTTTGGACAGCCAGTTCCGGGTGACGCCACCGAGCAGCAATTCCCCGATGCGGGCACGGCTATAGGCACCGATCACCAGCAGGTCAGCACCGTTCGCCACGGCATACGAGCGGATGGTGTCGGGAACCGAAGTACCGTTCGATGACATGCGCTCCAGCGTGACCGGCGCTTCATGGCGTGCCAGATAAGCGGTGATGTCGGCACCGGGGTTTTCACCGTAGCGCTCCGGATGCTTTTCCGCATTGACCACCAGTACTTTCACCTGCTCGGCGCTGGCGATGAAGGGCATGGCTTCAGCCAGCGCCCGACGTGCCTGACGGCTGGCATTCCAGGCCAGGATGATGCGCCGGCCGATGGACTTGCCCTGCCAGGCTTGCGGCACAACCAGAACCGGCGCGCCACCGGTCAGCAGCAGACGCTCGGGCGAGAACGGTGCCGTCTCGAAGCCGATCATGACCAGGTCGCAGTGCAGCAGGTGATTGGCGATCCCCTGGGCATCCGTATCGCTCCAGACCACGCGAAACTCGATGCTGACGTCGTGTTTGTGTGCCAGTTTCTCGATGTGCTGACTGGCTTCCAGCACCTTTTTCTCGTACTCGCTGCGCAGATAACTCATCGTCTGCCGCATGGCGGCTTCACCCCGGGCAAAACCGACATATCGGTCAAGCAAGGGTTCGAGGTAGGCGATGCCGATCAGGTGGGCATCATGGCGCTGTGCGAGCGCGACCGCATGCTCGGCGATGTAGCTCCCCTGCTCGTTTTCACCGAAAAAGAAAGCGATACTCTTGAACTGGTTCAACATGACATTCCTCCTGTGCATTAACGGCGAAAGGTGAAAACCGGGGATGTACTTCCACCTTCTGCGTCTTGCCCTGACAGGACAAAACTGGGAGCAAGGTCTTCGTGCATCCGGCAGGATGATTCTAACCCCCGGGTTTGGCTTTTATAACATCTGGATGGAAAAATAGGTCATTCGCCACCTGCCTTGCCCGCCGCCAGCCAGCCACCGCCCAGTGTCTTGAACAATGTCGCCAGGGCGATCTGCCGCTGCGTGCGAATCTCGATGAGCAGGGCCTGATTGGCAAAATCGCTGCGCTGTGCATCGAGGTAACGCAGATGGCTATCCACCCCGGCCCGCCATCGTGCTTCGGCGAGTCGCAAGGCTTCGCTGCTGGCGGCAGCCAGTGTCTGCCGCGCGGCCTCCTCGCGGCGCAGGGTGTCGGTGGCGGCCAGCGCATCTGAAACTTCGCGGAAGGCGGTCTGGATGGCCTTCTCGTAATCGGCCACGGCAATATCGCGGCGTACCGTGGCCAGATCGAGATTGGCGCGGTTGCGACCTGCATTGAAGATCGGCAGCGTGAGCTGCGGTACAAAAGACCAAGTGCGCTGACCCGAGCGAAACAGATCCGACAAATCGGCGCTGGCCGTACCGAACAGCCCGGTCAGCGATATCTGCGGGAAAAACGCGGCGCGTGCGGCGCCAATATCGGCGTAGCGTGCCCGCAAGCGGTGCTCGGCGGCAAGGATATCGGGGCGATAGCTCAGCAAATCGGAGGGCGTTCCGGCAGCCAGTTCCTGGACCAGCAACGCCCGCTGATCGCTACGCTGCGGCAGATGGGGTGACAGATCGCTGACCCCGACGAGCAGCGTCAGGGCATTGTCGGCCTGACGGAATTCGCGGTCGATTCGCGCCTGTTCGGCGCGGGACTGCTCGGTCAGGCCCAGCGCTTCCTGATAATCCAGCGCCGTCGCGGTTCCCGCCCGACGGCGCTCGGATGCCAGCCGCAAGGATACTTCGCGCGTGGCGAGTGTCTGCTCTGTCAGCCGCAGGCGCTGTTCGGCGCCCTGGCGCGTCAGATAGGCAGCAATTACTTCGGCGACCAGGCTGATCCGTGCCGCATGCGCCGCTTCCTCGGTCGCCAGATAGTCCTCCAGTGCGGCTTGCGAGAGATTGCGTACCCGGCCAAACAGGTCAAGCTCGAACGCCGTCACCCCCAGCCCCACCTGATAATGGCCCTGCACCTCGACGCGTCCGCTCCCGCTCAAGTCAGCCGGCAAACGCTGACGGGCCGCGCTCCCCTGAAGGCCCACTCCTGGCAACTGATCGGCACGCTGGATGCGATACAGCGCCCGGGCAGCCTCGACGTTGAGCAGGCTCTGGCGCAGGTCACGATTGTTGCTCAGCGCCAACTCCACCAAAGACCGCAAGCTGGCATCCGTGACAAAACGCGGCCAGTCTAGTGTCGCTGCCGCCGAGTGGGTGCTCACGGCGGGCTGCTTCCATTGCGCCGCCATCGGTGCGGCGGGACGTTCATAGTCCGGAGCCAGCGAACAGCCGCCCAGTACCAGGCTCACGCTCAGGAGGCTGACGGCCCCCCCTTGTCGCAGAATGGTTTTCATGAATTCACTCCCCCTGTCCGGTGGTCTTCGCACGACGACCGGAGAACGACAGCAACCAGACGAAGAAGATCGGCACAAACACGACCCCCAGCGTCGCAGTCAGCATGCCACCGATCACGCCGGTACCAATGGCGCGCTGACTGGCGGCCCCGGCGCCGAAAGCCAGCACCAGCGGCACGACGCCGAGGATGAACGCCAGCGAAGTCATGATGATCGGGCGGAAGCGCAATCGCACCGCCTCAACCGCCGCATCGACCAGCGAAAGCCCCTGCTCACGCAGTTTCTTGGCAAATTCGACGATCAGGATGGCATTTTTTGCCGACAGCCCGATCACCGTGATGAGGCCGACCTTGAAGTACACGTCATTGGGCATCCCCAGGAGCGTCACCAGCAGCACTGAACCAAGCGCCCCCACTGGCACGATCAACATCACCGAGGCCGGAATGCGCCAGCTTTCGTATAGCGCCACCAGCAGCAGAAAAACCACCAGGATCGACAACGCCAGCAGCGCCGGTGCCTGTGCGCCAGCCAGCTTTTCCTGATAGGAGAGTGCCGTCCATTCGTGACCCAGCCCGGCAGGCAGTTCGGCGACGATGCGCTCCATTTCGGCCATTGCCTGGCCGGTGCTGTGACCGGGGGCCGCATCCCCGGCAATCTTGAAGGCGGGATAACCGTTGTAGCGCGAAAGCTGTACCGGCCCGACCTCCCAGTCAGGGGTGGCGAAGGCCGATAAGGGCACCTGCCCGCCCCTGGCATTGGGAATATTGAGGCGCATCAGGGCCTCCGGCGTCATCCGATCGGCCTGATCGGCCTGCACCACCACCCGGCGCAATCGCCCCTGATTGGCAAAGTCGGCGACCACCGCCGAACCGAAGGCCGTGGAGAGTGCGGTGCTGATCCGCTCAAAGCCCACCCCCAGGGCTTCCGCCTTGTTCCGGTCGATATGGAGGCGCAGTTGCGAGGCGTCATCCAGCCCTTCCACATAGGCCATGCCGATGGTCGGCGAGGTATTGGCCTTGCCCAGCAGGGTGTCCCGTGCGGCTTTCAGCGCCGTGCGGCCCACTCCTTCCCGATCCTGCAAGCGCAGGGAAAATCCGCTGGCGTTGCCCAGCCCGTCAATCGGTGGTGGCGCAACGGCAAAGACCCGGCCATCGGCCAGATTGGCAAAGCGCTGGTTGAAGGCCGCCACCTCGGCGGCGACCGATTGATCCTTGCCACGCAGCGACCAATCCTTCATCAAGGTAAAGCCCAGCGCGGCGTTCTGACCCGTTCCCGAAAAGCTGAAACCGAGGATGAACTGCGTCTGGGACATGGCTTCGCGCGAGAGCAAATAGTCTTCAATTTCCTTGATCACCGTCTGGGTACGCGCCTGGGTTGCCCCGGCAGGCAGTTGCAGGTCAATGAGGAAAGAGCCCTGATCTTCCAGCGGCACAAAGGATTCGGGCAGGCGCAGATAGCCGAAACCGAGCAGCGCGACCAGCGCCGCGTAGAGCAGCATGTAGCGCCCTGTCCGTTTGAGCAGTCGCGCATTGAGCGCCGCAAAACGGTTGGTCAGCCGGGAGAAGAAGCGGTTGAACCAGCCAAAAAACCCTTTTTTCTCGTCGTGGAAGCCTTTGGGCAGGGGCTTCAGCAGGGAGGCACAGAGCGCCGGGGTGAAAGTCAGCGCCAGAAAACCGGAAAACAGGATGGAAACGGCCAGGGCGACAGAGAACTGGCGGTAGATGACCCCCACCGAGCCACTCATGAAGGCCAGCGGCAGGAAGACCGCCGAAAGGACCAGCGTGATGCCGACAATCGCCCCGCTGACCTGCTGCATGGCCTTGACCGTGGCATCGCGTGGCGACAAGCCTTCTTCGGCCATGATCCGTTCGACGTTTTCCACGACCACGATGGCGTCATCGACCAGGATGCCGATGGCCAGCACCATGCCGAACAGGGTCATCATGTTGATCGAGAAGCCGAAGACCCGCATCACGGCCAGCGTGCCGACCAGACAGACCGGCACCACCAGCGTCGGAATCAGCGTGTAGCGGATATTCTGCAGAAACAGGAACATGACCAGAAACACCAGCACCATCGCCTCGATCAGGGTGTGCACCACCTTGGCAATGGAGACCTCGACAAAACGCGAACTGTCGTAGCCGACCGAGTATTCGATATCGCTCGGAAACGTGGCCGAAAGCTCTTTGAGGCGCGTCTTGACCGCCGCCGATGTAGCCAGGGCATTGGCCCCCGGACGCAGCATGACCGCCGAAAGAATGCTGTGCCGTTTGGTATCGCGCGTGGCAAAGCCGTAGTCCTGCAAACCGACTTCGATGCGCGCGACATCGGCCAGCGTCACTTTGGAACCGTCGGCATTGGCACGTAGCACGATACTCCCGAACTCTTCGGGGGTTTCCAGCAAGCCCTTGACCGCGATGGTTGCCGTCAACTCCTGTGCCTTGCTGCCGGGCAGACTGCCGAAGCTGCCGGCAGGCACCTGTACGTTCTGCGCGGCGATGGCGGCATTCACGTCCTCGATGGACAGGCCATAGCCCAATAATTTCTGCGGACTGATCCAGACGCGCAGGCTCGGCTCGGACGAAAAGAACTGCACCTTGCCGACGCCCGGCAGCCGACGGATTTCGTTATTGACGCGACGGGAAGCATAGTCGGCCAGCGGCGTGATGTCCCTGCCGACGCTATCACCCTTGTAGGTCAGCGAATAAAGCAGCAGAAAATTGGAACCGGCCTGTTCGACCTGCAAACCCAGTTGCTTGACCGCACCGGGCAGGCGCGCCTCGGCGTTCTTCAGCCGGTTTTGCACGTCCACCTGCGCGAGATCAGGATTCGTGCCGGGCGCAAAGGTGACGACGATTTCGCCGGTACCGGCCGAGCTGCTCGACGATTCGTAGTACAACAGATTCTTCGCCCCGTTGAGTTCCTCCTCAATGACGCTGGTCACGGCATCGGCCACGGTTGTCGCCGAAGCCCCCGGATAAGTTGCCCAGATCGAGATTTGCGGCGGTGCAACCGTCGGGAACTGTGACACGGGCAGCGACGGAATCGACAGCAAACCGGCCAGTACGATGAAAATGGCGACGACCCAGGCAAAATTGGGACGATCAATGAAGAATTTGGGCATGGCTTGTCTCTATTTTTTCGTCAGCACGCGCAGGAGGAATTCGGATTGCTTTATCTGAAATCTGTGAATTTCCTGTAGGAGCGACCTTGGCCGCGATTGGGCAATTGCGCAACGGACACGCCGCATCGCGGCCAAGGCCGCTCCTACAGAGATAAGGGAAGACATCGTTCATCATTCAGGCCGACGAGCGCCGTCAGTTTTGGTAGCGACACCGGGAACAACTCGAACCTTGCTGCCAGCCTGGGCAGCGCCACCCACAATCACGCGCTCGCCAGGGTTCAGCCCTTCAAGGATGTGCCACTCCCCGCCGTGCATCTCTCCAGTACGGACAGGTCGCAGCTGGGCGACATCGCCCTGATCGACCACCAGCACCTGCGCCTTGCCGTCACTGCTGCGCTGCA
>CAYMYD010000006.1:0-18230 GCA_964394535.1 uncultured Propionivibrio sp.
GATTGTGACGAAACGATGAATCGACATTGTTTTTTCATGACGCTACGCCTACCATATCCCCTGACGGCCTGTTGTCTGCCTTGGAATCATCAGCAGCACAGGTTCGCCAGGCGGACACCGGGGTGTGTCATGATCATCCTTCCGGGCAGGCGCCTCGCGAAAGCGTAGCGCCAACCGGGAACATGTCAATAAAAGGAAGGTAAGCCAATGATGCTGAGTGAAGAAGAAGCAAACACGATCCGTGCCGATATCAACGAACTCAAGGTCGAGCACCGCGACCTTAATCTGATCGTTGAGCATCTGGCGGCAACCCCCTTGCCGGACCAGGATCAATTGTTGGTCCACCGTCTGAAGAAACGCAAACTGCTGCTCAAGGACAAGATTTATCAACTTGAGCGAATGCTGACCCCTAACGAAACTGCCTGATTCATCCTGCAGGCACCTGCCACCCCGCCGTAAAACGGCGGGGATTTGCTTTTACAGGCTATTTCAGAGAACAGCGCGGCCGATATACCAGAAGATCGCCGCAATCAGGGCGCTGCACGGAATGGTCAGCACCCAGGCCCAGACGATGCTGCCGGCCACGCCCCAGCGCACCGCCGACATTTTTCGCGTTGACCCCACGCCGACGATTGCCCCGGTGATGGTGTGCGTCGTTGACACCGGAATCCCCAGCATCGTCGCCAGAAACAGGGTCATCGCTCCACCGGTTTCCGCACAGAAACCGCCGACGGGCCGCAGCTTGGTGATCTTCTGCCCCATGGTCTTGACGATGCGCCAGCCACCGAACATGGTGCCCAGACCAATCGCCAGATAGCACGAAATGACCACCCACCACGGCAGCGGGTCGCCAGGGTGAGAAATGCCGGCAGCGATCAGCAGCATCCAGATGATGCCCATCGTCTTCTGCGCGTCATTACCGCCGTGTCCGAGGCTGTAGAGTGAAGCCGAGACGAGTTGTGCATGGCGGAAAAAGCGGTCGACACTGCGTTCGGGCAAGCGCCGACAAGTCCACGAGACGATCAATAACATCAGTGAACCGAGCAGCATCCCGAGCAGCGGCGAAATGAAGATGAAGGCCACGGTTTTCAGGAGGCCACCGACAATCAGCGAACCGGGCCCGGCCTTGGCGACTGCCGCCCCGACCAGCCCGCCGATCAGCGCGTGCGATGAGGATGAGGGGATGCCGTAGCGCCAAGTGATCACGTTCCAGGCGATGGCTCCGACCAGCGCACCAAAAACCACGTAGTGGTCAATAATTGACGCATCGATGGTGCCCTTGCCAATCATCGCCGCGACTTTCAACTGAAAGATCAGCACGGCAAAGACATTGAAAAACGCCGCCAGGCAAACCGCCGTCTGCGGCCTCAGCACGCGGGTCGAAACGATGGTAGCGATGGCATTGGCCGCGTCATGAAAGCCGTTCATGAAATCGAAGGCCAAGGCCAACGCGACCAGGAAGGCGACAACGCCCAAACCGATATTCAGATTTTCCATGACAGCGGGTCAGGAATTTTCGAGGACGATGGCCTCGATGATGTTCGCCACATCCTCGCAACGGTCGGTCACCGTCTCAAGCAACTCGTAGATGGCCTTGAGTTTGATCAGGGTGCGCACATCCGCCTCTTCCCGGAACAGCCAGGACAAGGCGCTGCGCATGACACGATCCGCCTCGGATTCCAGCCGGTCGATTTCACGGCAAATCCCCATGATTTCTGCGCCGTTGTCCATCGAATCGAGCAGGACAACCGCCTTGCGCACCTGTTCGCAACAGAGATGGCAGATTTCGCCGAGACGGATGGCTTCATCGGTCAGGTTGCTGACGTCGTAAAGCACCACCGTATAGGCGACGTCCTGAATCAGGTCGAGAATATTGTCGAGGCCACTGATCAGATGGTGAATCTGGTCCCGGTCCAGCGGCGTGATGAACGAGGTATGCAACTGCCGCATGGTTTCATGGGTAATCTCGTCCGCCCGATGCTCGGCGTCGTCGATAACAGCGCATTTTTCCACGGCGACGGCCTTGGACTCGTTCAGAACGGAGAGCATGGTGGTCAGCGCCTGGCTGCCCACCAGAATCTGTTCGGCGTGGGCGTTGAACAGATCGAAAAACTTGCCTTCCTGCGGCATGAAGCGTGCAAACATTATGTCATCCTGCGTATTGCAACGGCGCGCATTTTACCACTTGAAAGCCCCGCGTAACGCATCCGAAACAAATCTTAAACAATTGTATTTTCAGGGCAAATCGACTCTGATCAACTATGCTCAAGGAATTTTCGGAAACGAAAAAATTACCGGCCTCAGCCCGCTCACTTCATTTCGAAAAGCATTTTTTACTGGGACCAACAGGGCGGGCCGATTCGTTTCGAACACTATCAGGGGCAGGGGGCGCTGTGAAAGGTGAAACGTGAAAAGTGAAATGTGAGAAATCAGGCGCTTCGCGCTTTGTAAAGGGAAAACCAATCCGGGATCGACCGCTACCGGCACGGTTCTCCACATTTCACGGTATTCAGTTATTTCCCGCTAAAGCAAGGCTTCTCGCGTCATGCCGCTGCGCTTGATGATGCGGCGCAACTGGCTGAGGGCTTCGATCTGGATCTGGCGCACGCGTTCACGCGTCAAACCAAGGTCAGCGGCCACGTCTTCCAGCGTGCCGACCTCGCGTTCGCCGAGACCGTAGCGACGTACCAGCACGTGACGCTGCTTCTCCGGCAACTGCTCGACCCAGTGTGAGACCAGCCAGGCGACCTTTCTTGACTGAAGCAGGGTTTCCGGATCGGGCGAACGTTCGTCGGCAATCGCATCGATGATGCTGCGTTCGGAATCGTTCTCCAGCGGCGTATCGAGTGAGGCGGTGTGCTCGTTGAGTGCCATCACCCGACGCACATCATCGACCGGCCGTTCGATCATGCGGGCAATGCGTTCGGCGTCGATCTCGCGCCCGTTGTCCAGTTCGAGGCGACGAATGGCGCGCAGAACCAGATTGATTTCCTTGACCACATGCACCGGCAACCGGATGGTGCGCGACTGGTTCATGATCGCCCGTTCGATGTTCTGGCGAATCCACCAGGTCGCATAGGTCGAAAAACGGAAACCGCGCGCCGGTTCAAACTTCTCGATGGCGTGAATCAGGCCAAGATTGCCCTCTTCGATCAGATCCAGCAGGGGAATGCCGCGATTGCGGTAATGCTTGGCGATATTCACCACCAGACGCAGATTGTGCTCGATCATTTTCTGCCGGGCGGCAAAGTCCCCGGCCTTGGCCCGGCTGGCCCAGTCAAACTCCTCTTCGGGCGTGAACAGTGGGCGCGTCCCGATCTCGTTGAGGTAGAACTGCGTGAGGTCGTTGAGCAACTCCAGTTCCGGGGATGCGGTCAGGGATTCGACGGCATCGTCCTCCGTTTCACACAGAAAGTCCTCTTCTGGCGCTCCTGATTCGGACAGCCCTGCTGCGGAAAACTCCGTCTCGGGAGCATCCAGCATGCTCACCTCGGCGGCAGGTACTTGAGCGGATCGACCGGCTTGCCTTGCAGGCGAACCTCGAAGTGCAGCTTGACCTGGTCGGCATCGGTATTGCCCATTTCAGCAATCTTCTGCCCCTTGGTGACATTCTGCCCTTCCTTGACCAGCATCTTGCTGTTGTGGGCATACACCGAAATCAGCGTGGCAGAATGCTTGACGACGATCATGTTGCCGTAGCCGCGCAGAGTGTTGTTGGCCAGGATGACCTTGCCCTCTTCGGCCGCAAGCACCGGATCGCCGCTCTTGCCAGCCACATCCAGCCCCTTGTTGCCGTTTTCGCCGTAAGTGCCGATCACCTTGCCACTGACCGGCCATACCCAGGTACGCACTTCAGCCACCGGCGCGGCAGGCTCTGCCGGCTTCTGCTCCGGCGCAGGAGGTGCCACGACAGCCCCCCCCTTCCCCGCCTCCGGATGCTGCGCCTGCGCCAGCGCCTGATCCGAATAAGGGACCTTGCCCGCCAGCGGTTCGCGTTTCAGCAACTCGGTGTTGGCACCCGATGCGGCTTCCGCACTGCCACCGGACAGCGGGCGCTGCTCGACCACCGGCGCGACAGTAATCGGCTGCGCAACGACCACCTCGCCGGGAGGCTGCGTTGCTGCGCCCTTCGGCTTGATCTTCAGCACACGGCCCACGGTGATGTAATTGGGATTCTCGATGCCATTCATGGCGATCAGTTCACGGTGGTCCATGCCGTGCTCGCGGGCAATGCTGTAGAGCGTGTCACCGCTCTTGACCGTATAAGTATCCTTGGCTGCAGGCGTCGGCAGCACAACAGGCTGGCCGTCACTTCCAACCACGGGAGCCGGGGTACGGGTCGCACATCCGGCCAGCACCAACGCCGCAGCCAGCAGGCACGGCATGAGCAGGGAAGCGTTTTTCTTCATTCGAGTCCAGACAATAAGGGAACGAAACGAACACTGTGCAGGCGGGTCTCGACAAAGCCTTCTGCGCGTCGTTCAATCAGCAGAAGGTTTTGTTCACTCGAACCCAGCGGAAGCAGCATTTTGCCACCAAGCGCGAGTTGCTGCAAAAGCGCGGGCGGCACATGGGTTGCTGCAGCGGCCAGAATGATGGTATCGAAAGGTGCTGCTTCCGGCAGACCCAGTGCACCATCGGCGTACTTCAGCCGCACCCTGAACTCCCGGATCGCCCGCAGGTTGAGCTTGGCGCGCGCCAATAGCGGCTCGATGCGCTCGACGGCATAGACTTCCGGGGTCAGTTGCGCCAATACGGCCGCCTGATAACCGGAGCCGGCCCCAACCTCCAGCGTCTTGCCGAGCTTGCGCCCTTCCAGCAGGATTTCGATCATGTGCGCGACAACGTAGGGCTGCGAGATGGTCTGCGCGAAACCCAGGGGCAGGGCGGAGTCCTCGTAAGCCCGCGAAGCCAGCGCCTCTTCGACAAAGAGGTGGCGGGGCACTGCCGCTATCGCCGCCAGCACCCGCTCGTTGCGGATACCTTCGCTACGCAGACGCTCGATCATGCGCGTGCGTGTGCGCTGCGATGTCATGCCAAGACCGGAAACGGCGTGTGTCATTGAGAAAGCGGTGGAAAGTGGAGGGTGAAAATTGGCACCGGCGACAAATCAAAGCCAGGTACGTACCAAGGGCAACTGCGTGTAATGCGTCAAATCGATCTGCAAGGGCGTTACCGACACCTGATTCTGGCTGACCGCGTAGAAATCAGTGCTCTCTCCCGCATCCTGCGCCGCACCGGCAGCACCGATCCAGTACATTTTCTCGTTACGCGGCGAAACTAGGCTCACCACAGCTTCGGCCTTGTGCCGCTTGCCGAGGCGGGTAGCCACCTTGCCGCGCAGTTCCTCGTAAGGCACGTCCGGCACGTTCACATTGAGCAGGAGCGGCTTGGCGACGTTCTTTTCGCGCAGCATCTGCACCATTTCCAGTGCCACCCGACCGGCGGTCTCGTAATGCCGGCCTTCCTTGCTGCACAGCGAAACGGCAATCGACGGCACACCAAGCAAGAAGCCTTCAGTGGCGGCGGCGACGGTTCCGGAATAAAGCGTATCGTCGCCCATATTGGCCCCCTGATTGATGCCGGAAACGACCATATCCGGCAGTTCATCCAGCACCCCGGTCACGGCCAGGTGGACACAATCGGTCGGCGTGCCATTGACGTAGTAAAACCCGTTGGCCGAACGGCGAAAGGACAGCGGCCGATCCAGCGTCAGCGAATTGCTCGCCCCGCTGCGATCACGCTCCGGCGCGACGACGGTAATTTCCGCCACCTCGGATAAAAACCTGGCCAGGCACTCGATGCCGGGCGAAAAATAACCATCGTCGTTACTGAGCAGAATTTTCATAAAGGGAAATCAATTGAAACATGAAAGGTAAAAGGTGAAAGGTGAAAAACATGGGCATTTCAATGCCTTCCACCTTTCACGACCTGGGACAACTCAGTCAAAACGCAGCAGCACCTTCATCTGCGTCTTGCGGTCACGGGCGATGTTGAAGGCTTCGGCAGCGCGTTCCATCGGCAGAACGCTGGTGATGATCGGCTTGACATCGACCTTGCCTTCACGAATCAGGCGGGCAGCGTGGGCGTATTCCTGATGGAAGCGATGCGTGCCGACCAGCGAAATTTCCTTGCCGACCAAGGCGTTCATCGGAATATCAGCACTGGCCATGACACCGACCTGCACAATGCGACTGCGTGGCTTCATCACCGGGAAGAACTGCTTCAGCACGGCGCCAACGCCGGTACATTCAAAGCCGATATCGAAATAACCCTTGTCAGCGGAATAATCCGTCGCCAGACGATCCGGCTCCTGTGCCGAATTGATCGCCACATTGGCTCCCATTGCCAGCGCGGCTTTCAGGGGTGCTTCGGAAATATCCATGGCAACGATTTCCCCGGCACCGGCAGCCCGCGCCGCACCGATCAGCAGCGAACCGATCGGCCCGACGCCCGTCACCAGAATCCGCTTGCCAAAGAGGCTGCCTGCCTGATTGACGGCATGAACCCCGACGGCCAGCGGCTCGGTACAGGCGGCTTCTTCAATGGAAACCGCATCACCCACCGGAATGCACTGATGTTCCTCGGCGATCAGGTGGCGACGGAAAGCACCGTGACAATGCGGTTTGCGCATGGCGCTACCGAAAAACTGCATGTTGAGGCAGTGCTGCTGCTCGCCGGAAAGACAGAATTTGCAATGATCGCAGGGACGGCTGGGACTGATGGCAATACGCTCGCCCGGACGCACACTGGTGACCTCGGCTCCCACCGCCTCGACCGTCCCGGCGGCCTCATGCCCCATGACGATCGGTTCGGTCACACGGATCGTGCCGATGCCGCCTTCCCAGTAATAGTGAATATCCGAACCGCAGACCCCGCCAGCGCCCACGCGCACCAGCACCTGGCGCGGCCCCATTTCGCCGATTTCACGCTCTTCGATGCGCAGATCTTCTTGCGCGTACAGCACACAGGCTTTTGTTTTCATTTCATTTCATCTCCGAAGTTGAATTGACCAGTTCACCGGAAGAGCGTCATGACAAGGCCTTTTCTCCTCACTCACCACGCCTCCCTCCTCACTGTTTTTTAGAACGATTTGATTTTTTCCCAGACCTTGTCATCCACCGGGATGCCGTTGGCCAAATTGGCGTTACGGATCGCCAGCGAGTTTTCGCCCGGATAACGGACCGGTTGTGCGGGATCGACCGGCACCGAATCGTGCAGGTTGTCGAGCACTTCGTTGATCGCTGCGGCGAGATAATCTTCCCCGGCAATGCGCTTGGCGTCAATGGCGATATACATTTGCGAGAGGCTGTATTCGTCGCTGCCGAGCTTGCCGATGGCGTAGGTCGAACGCCCGCCGGCCAGCACGCTGGCGACGAGATCCATGACGATGGCCAGCGCCGAACCCTTCCAGTAGCCGATCGGCAGCACGCGCCAGGTCTTGGAAATTTCTTTCGGATCGCAGGAAAGCTCGCCGTGCTCATCGTAGCCACCGGGAACCGGCAGCAGTTCGCCGCGCATCGCCTTGTTTTCCATCTGCCCATAGGAGAACTGCGCCATGGCGATATCGACGACAACGTGTCCGCCTTCACGCGGCACGGCCAGGATCAGCGGATTGTTGCCGATACGGCGGTCTTTCGCGCCCCAGGCCGGCATGTTCGGCTGGGTGTTGGTCCAGCAGATGCCGACGCAACCGGCTTCCGCAGCCTGCCAGCCGTAGCTGCCACCACGCAGCCAGTGGTTGGTATTGCCCATCGCCACCCCGCCGATACCGAACTCGCGCGCCAGTTCAATGGCCCGATCCATCGCCAGTTTGGCATTGACGTTGCCCAGGCCCAGATTGCCGTTCCAGCGTTCGAAGGCACCGAAGCTCTCGGTTTTTTCGGGTTGGGCCTTGAGGTCGATATAGCCTTTGTCGATGTATTCAACAACCCGTGGGAAACGATTGACACCGTGTGAATAGACACCATCACAACTGGTTTCGGTCATCAACTGCGCGGAAAGATCGGCCTTCGCTTCGTCACAACCTTTTTTCATCAGGACGCGCTTGAATTCGGCTTTCAGTTCATTAAACGGGATACGGGGCATGGTTTTCTCCTGAAAAGTGCTCAGCACACGGTGCGCTGAAGTTTATAAACCGGTTTCCGGGCCTGCACGGGAAGGGCGGGATGAATACGACAGAGGGCAATCGATGCGTGACCGGTTTTGCGTCTCACACCTCGCCCCTTACCGCCTTCAACAACTCATCAGCCGCCCAGGTCGCACGCATGGCGCTGACCAGGTCGCCCGGACAGGCTGCCAGTCCGTTCAGATCATCGACAATGCTCTGAATGAAAGGCTGCTGCACATGCGGCGGATTGGGAATATCCGCCTCTTCGACCCCCGCGTCACTGGTCAGCCGCAAGGGTCTGTCACTAAAAAACTCCAGCTCGATTTTACCGCGTGAGCCGCTGATCTCGACGCGATCTTCGGCACCATGGGTCACGTAGCACCATGAAGCGCTGCCCAGCACGCCGCTGGCGTGTTGCCAATGGGCCACCACGCTGTCTTCCACATCGTAATAGCCGCCCAGATTGCAGGCGATCCCGGAAACGCGCTCAATACGACCGAACCAGAAATCAAACATATCCAGCGCATGCACGCCCATGTCGAGGAACTTGCCGCCACCAGCCACTTCGGGACGCAAGCGCCACGGCAGGGTCGCCCGCGACAGGTCTTCCGGCGCGGGGCTCTGATGCTGCACCAGGCGCACGCAGCGCACGGCACCGATCCGTCCGGCCTGCAGCCATTCCCGCACCTTCAGGAAGCGTGGCATGGCGCGCCGGTAAAAAGCGACGAACAGCCGGACGCCCTGCTGCTGGCAGACATCGACGATCTCCTGGCATTCGGCAAAACGCAGGGCCATCGGCTTTTCGACATAGACATGCTTGCCTGCCCGCGCTGCCTGCAAAGCCAGCGGCTTGTGCGAGGCGGGCGGCGTGGCGATGTAAATGGCGTCGATTTCCGGGTCGGCCAGCAGTTGTTCCGTCGTCGCCCAGACCCGTGCGATGCCATGCCGACGGGCGAAATCAGCCGCCTGCTCCGGCCGGCGGCTGGTCACCGCCAGCAGGCTGGAGTTTTCCGCCTTGTAAAAACCGGGCCCGCTTTTGACTTCCGCGACCGAACCGCAGCCGATCATTCCCCAGCGAATGGTCTTCAAAGCAGGGACACCCGCACTTTCATGACAACCTTGCGGATGGCTTCCGGCTGTTCGACCGCCCAGGCCGGACGGTGCACGTCGTTGGGCATGAGGATCGCGAAATGGCCGGGCATCATGATCATCACCGATTCGTTTTCGACACCGGTATAGAACAGCAGATCACGTTCGGCGAGCAGGTCTTCCGCAACCGTATTCTTGCCGGTTTCCGGTGCCACGCCGATTTTTTCGCGGCCACGCACCATGAACTGCACGTCAATGTATTCACGGTGAATTTCCGGGCGGGTTTCCGCAAACGGCTTGGTTGTGACATCGATGACCTGCACATAGATATCACGCCCTTGCAGATCGTAGTTACCGGCGGGCAGGGCCTCGAAATCCGTGTCCCGCAGGTGCTTGAGCGCGGTTTTGAGGGGTTGGGGAAGCCAGGCAAAGCTGGTTTCCAGATCTTTGACATTGCCGAAAATCATGAGGGTTCTCCAGGGTAATGTGCCGTAAGAGCAAAGAAAAAGCGGGACGAAACCGCTTTCGCCCCGCTATTGTGACACGCTTTTCAGGCTTTTACGCCTTGCCGTATTTGCAAATGGCTTCGTACATGCCGTTCACGTAGGTCGCGCCAAGCGCACGGTCGTAGAGGCCGTAGCCGGGCTTGCCGGTTTCGCCCCAGATCATGCGCCCGTGGTCGGGACGCCAGTAGCCGGTGAAGCCGGTGTCGCAGTAGGCCTTGACGATCGCCGCCATATCCAGCGAGCCATCACGCGAGAGGTGCATCGACTCGTGGAAGGTGCCATCGGCTTCGGTCTTGACGTTGCGGATGTGCGTGAAGTGAATCTTCTGGCGACCACCGAATTCGCGCACCAGCGAGACAATATCATTGCCCAGATCGGCACCCAGCGAACCGGTGCACAGCGTCAGGCCGTTGGACGGCGAATCAATGACGGACACCAGACGGGCCAGGTCGTTACGATTCTTGACGATACGCGGCAGCCCGAAAATCGGACGGGGTGGATCGTCCGGATGGCAGGCCATCTTGACACCGACTTCTTCAGCCACCGGAATGATCTTCTTGAGGAAGTACTCGAAGTTCTCCCACAGTTTTTCCTCGTTGACCGACTTGTACTCGTTAAGCAGCGCCTTCAGTTCTTCCGGCTTGTAGCTGGCATCCCAGCCGGGCAGCGAAATCCCTTGCTCCGGATCGATCTTGGCGACTTCCTTGGCGTCGAAAGCCAGCGTCGTCGAACCGTCGGGCAGCACCTTGGCCATTTCGGTACGCGTCCAGTCGAACACCGGCATGAAGTTGTAGCAGATCACCTTGATGCCTGCTGCCGCGCAATTGCGGATGTTCTGCTGGAAGTTGGCGATCAGGCGGTCGCGCGAGGGTTTGCCGAGCTTGATGTCCTCGTGCGTCGGGACGCTTTCCACCACTTCGAACTTGAGGCCGGCCTTTTCGATCTTGTCGCGCAGGGCGGTAATTTTTTCCAGCGGCCAGACTTCACCAACCGGCACGTCATACACCGCCGAAACGATGCCGTACATGTCGGGAATTTGGCGGATGTATTCGAGCGAGACCGGATCGGAATCACCGTACCAGCGAAAGGTCATTTTCATCTTTGTTTTCCTTTGAATAGTTTTTGGTACATCAGGGTTTGCCCTGCCCTTCTCCCGTGGAAGAAGGGCGTCAGGCGGTGCGATCAAAGCTTGATTTCTGCTGCTGTGCTCACGGCCGGATTTTTTGCCAGCTCGATGAACTTGGCGGTCAGATCGGCGCAGAAAGCGGCGTTCTCAGGCAGGTCGGTCCCGAAGATCACCTTGATCGCCAGCAGGTTCCTGACGATGCTTGCCGCATCAGTGCTCATCTTGGCCTGAACGAGGATTTCCGCCGCCAGCGGATCACTCAGCACAGCCCCCGGCGTGTAGGCCGTCTTCACCACAAAATGCATCCAGGCAGCAACCGCCGTGGCAATCGCCGGTGAAGCCAGACCCTTGGCAATCCGGTCACGCAGCGGGGCCAGCAGGCGTTGCGGCAGCTTTTGCGAACCATCGCAGGCAATCTGCGCGGTACGGTGCTTCAAGGCCGGATTGCGGAAACGCAGTTTCAGGCTCTCGATGTAATCTGCCGGGTTGACCCCCTTCGGCGCGTGCAGCACTTCACTGATTTCCGACCAGAGCTTGTCGAGCAGATCGGTAATCAGCGGCAGGCCCATGGCATCGGCCACGGTTTCACGGCCAGTCAGCTGGCCCATGTAGGAAAGCGTCGAGTGCGAACCGTTGAGGCAGCGCAGCTTCATGTTTTCCCAGCACTCGATTTCATCGGAGAAAATCGCCCCGACCTTGTCCCACTCGGGACGTCCCATGGTGAATTGATCTTCGATGACCCACTGATAGAACTGCTCGGTCACGACCGGCCAGGCGTCTTCCATGCCGATCACGCTGTTGACGTGTGCACGGTCGGCGTCGGTGGTCGCCGGGGTGATGCGGTCAACCATGGTGCAGGGGAAGCAGACATTGGCTTCGATCCAGCTGGCCAGATCGGCGTCGGCTTCACGGGCGAAGGCCAGCACGGCGGCCTTCGCCAGCTTGCCGTTGTTCGGCAGGTTATCGCAGCTCATCACGGTGAAGGGCTTGATGCCCTTGGCCTTGCGAGCCTTCAGGGCCTGTACGATCAGGCCGAGAATGGTCTTGGGCGTGGCCGGTGAGGCCAGATCGGCGGCAATCGCCGGAGCATTGATTTGCAGCTTGCCGGTGGCGAGATCAAGGTAATAGCCTTTTTCGGTCACCGTGATACTGACGATGCGCGTCGAAACATCGCTCATTTTCGCCAGCAATTTTTCGGCATCTTCAGCACCGCCGAAAACGTCAATGATCGAACCGATAACCTTGACCTTTTCGGAATCTGCACCCATCTCTGCCAGTGCGTAGAGACCATCCTGCGGCATCAGCGCGTCTTTCATGTCCGCTGAAATCACGCCGGCACCGACCAGACCCCAGGAGAGGTCACCCGTCGCAGCCAGCGCGGCGTCGGTAAACATCGCCTGGTGGGCGCGATGGAAAGCACCGATGCCCAGGTGCACGATGGAACCGACGACCTTGCTCCGGTCGTAAGTCGGCTTCGAGACAGATGCTGGCAATTGCGACAAGGTTTTTTCAGAAATCCGCATGTTCACTTCTCCGGTTTGGTATTGGAAAAATCTCGACATCTTCCTGCGCGGCCATACGTTGCTTTGTACGGTCTCTTCGGCGCTTTCCGGTCATCTGCCGGCAGCCCTGTCGGGGAGATTTGCTGTTTTGGTGGCGCAACCGCACCACCAGAAACAGCGATGATTTTAGCCTTTCCTGACCGTCAAGCCAAGGCAAATGAACAGTCGGTCGGTAGCATGAGCTTACGCGCGGTCGAACAGGGCGATCGATTCGACGTGCGAGGTATTCGGGAACATATTGACCACCCCGGCCCCTTTCAGGCGATAGCCTTTCTGATGCACCAGAATCGCCGCATCACGCGCCAGCGTCGCCGGGTTGCAGGACACATAGACAATGCGCCACGGGCCGTTTTCACCGATGGATTTGACCAACTCGACCGCACCTTCGCGCGGCGGATCGATCAGCATCCGGTCAAAAAAGCCGAGCGCGGCCAGGGCTTCCGGCGTCATGGTAAACAGGTTGGATTCAGCATATTCCACCTGTCCGGCCAAGCCGTTATGCGCAGCATTTTCCGTAGCGCGGCGTACCAGTTCGGCACTGCCTTCGATCCCGACGACCTGCGCACCGGAACGGGCAATCGGCAGGGTGAAATTGCCCAGCCCGCAGAACATGTCGGCGATCCGTTCGCCCTGCTGCGGAGCCAGCAGCGCGAGGGCGCGGCGCACCAGCACCCGGTTGATCGCATGATTGACCTGGGTAAATTCCGTCGGTGCGAAAAAGTGTTCAATATCGAATTCCGGCAAGCGATAGCTGAGTGCAGGCCCCTCCAGCGGATAGAAACGCCAGGCACTCGCCGGCCCTTTCGGTTGCAGGTAGAACACCACACCATGGCGGTCGGCAAAGCCGCGCAGCAGATCTTCGTCCGCATGATTCAAAGGCTCCAGGATGCGCAGCACCAGCGCCGTCACCTCGTCGCCGATCGCCAGTTCGATTTGTGGCATCGCCGCGTTGATCGACAGGCTGCCGACCAGTTCGCGCAGCGGCAGCAACAGGTCGGAAACATGCGGCGGCAGATTCGGGCATTCGCGCATATCGGCAACATAGCTGCTCTTGCGCTCATGAAAACCGATCAACATGCCACCCTTCTTCGGTACCATCCGCGCCGACAGCCGCGCACGGAAACGGTAGCCCCACGCCGGGCCATGAATCGGCGAATAAAGCTGTTCAGCGACGAGGTGGCCGAGATGCAGCAGGTTCATTTCCAGCACCCGCTGCTTGGCCGCCACCTGCCCTGCCGCTGACAGGTGCTGCATGCTGCAACCGCCGCAGACGCCAAAATGCGGACAACGCGGCGTCACCCGCTCCGGCGAAGCCTTGATAATCCGCTCGACCCGGGCATTCTCGAACGTCGGTTTTTTGCGATAACAGACGAACTCGACCTTCTCACCCGGCAAGGCACCGTCGACAAAAACCGCCTTGCCCTCCAGATGCGTTACACCACGCGCCTCGTGATCCAGTGATTCGATGACTCCAACCGGCATGATTGCCATCCTGAAAAAGGGAGGTATTTTACGCCGAACGCCAGAGGCATCGCATGGCGCCAAACTTTCATGGCGCTTGCCCTTAGCCACCACGCCTGAGCTTGGCCTCTTCTTCCTGCAATTTGCGCAACTCACGCAGACGGGCATCAACCACCGACTGCTCGTAGAAGTTGCCGTCCGTCGCCTGTTGCGCAAACTGCAACTGCTCCACCGCTGCGCCCAACTGGCCTTGCAGGAAATAGGATTCGGCCAGCGCACGGTGCTGCTGCAGGCGTTTGCCCAGGGCCGAGTAGGTCTTGGCTTGCAGCGCATGCAGCTTGAAGTCGGAGAACATGATTTGCAGTTGAGAATCCAGAAAGCGTAGCGCCGCCTCGTATTGTTTTCCGGCGTACAGCGCCTCGGCATTACCGTAGATCAGCGACTGCGCCTGCGGGAAACGTTGCAGGGCTTCACGGTAGATGGCCAGCGCCCCGTTAACATCCCCCAGCCCAAGACGAATCTCCGCAGCCGCTCCGGCGATCATCGGCGAGGCAACCTTGAGCGCCGTCAATGCGTCCATTTCACGCTGTGCGGCATTCAGATCCTTGGCACGCAGATGGGCAAGCACCAGGCCGTAACGCGCCGCCGGTGCCGAGATGAACTTTCGTTCGCGCACCAGGGTTTCGAAATCCTTGAGGGCTTCCTGCGGCGTTCCCATGGCCGCACGCAGTTTGGCGCGAACAAGATGAAACTCCAGGCTGCTGAGAACCTGCTTGTAGGGCGACTCCTGCGCCCGGTTCTGCATGTCGGAAATCCGCTCGACGGTCAGCGGGTGGGTACGCAGATAGACGGGTGCATTGTTCTCGTAGAGCCGCCCGGCCTTTTGCAGCCGCTCGAAAAAATCGCCCATGGCGCGCACGTCGAACCCGGCCTTGGTCAGCGTCTGAAAACCGACCCGGTCGGCTTCACGCTCGAAATCGCGGGTGTAAGAGAGCTGTGCCTGAACCACCGCCGCCTGCGACGAGGTGATGGTCGCCGCCGCCACCGAGGAATTGGCCCGTGCTGCCAGAATGCCGACGGCCAGGGCGATCAGCGACGGCAGGGTATTCTGCTTTTCCTTGGCGATTTGCCGCGCCAGATGGTTTTGCGTGACGTGGGCGATTTCGTGCGCAATGACGCCGGCAAGCTCCGATTCCGATTGCGCCACCATGATCGTGCCGGTATTGATGCCGATAAAGCCGCCGAACATGGCAAAGGCATTGACCGAATTGTCGCGGATGGCAAAAAAATTGAAATCGCCGGTCGGATTGGCGCTCGCCTCGACCAGACGCCGCCCCAACTGGGAGAGGTAGTCGTTGATTTCCGGGTCATCGATGTAGCTCGGTTCGCGCTGGCGGATTTCCTTCATGATCGACTCACCGATGCGGCGTTCGAGCTGCGGCGAAAGATCCGCCCGCGCAGACTCGCCCAGATCGGGCAAATCATTGGCACCGGCAACGGAACAGGCAAAGATCAGCGCCAATCCAAGGGAGAAGGAGCGCAGATTCCGCAAGTGAGGAAAAGGATTGAGTTTCACGACATCAAGCCAATGCAAGCAAAACAGGGCAATGATACCGGAGAGTGGCAGCCCGTACGCCAATTTTCAAGGCATCAGCCATCCCGAACGATGAAAAATCCGCTGGTTGGGTAGGGCGGATAAGCGTAGCGCCATCCGCCGGTCCAGCCTCTCGAATCCAAACCCTGTCTTGCGCCTTCGGCGGTTGATAACAAACGGCGGATGGCGCTACGCTTATCCGCCCTACGGTCCGTGCTTTGCCGATTACGATGTTTTTCACGCTAAAGGCGAAGCGCCAGCGCCAGCGGAATGAATAAAAGTGCCGAGACATTGCCGATCATGACGATGGCCGCCACCTTGTCGGTTTCCTGCTGATAGCGATCGGCAAAAATGTAGTTGGTGACTGCCGGTGGCAGGGCAGCAGAAAGAAACAGGATGTCCATTTCGCGTGTTCCAAGCGGGAGCAGCAAGCCGATCAGCCACGCCAGTAACATGCCGCTCAGCGGGGTGACAATGGCCCCGGCCATGCCGATGCCGAGCATCTCCCCGATGCGTGCTGACGACAGGCGCACGCCGAGCGAAAAAATCATCAGCCCAAGGGAAATATCGCCGAGCAGACGCGCAGCCGACAGCAAGGGTGGCCACAGGCTGATACCGCCCAGACTGACGGCAACACCGGCCACGGCAGCCAGAATGAACGGCTGTCGCCAGATCGCCGACAGGGAAAAGCGGCCGCACAGCAACCAGGGAGCCAGCACGAACTGCAGGACATTGACCACCAGCAGGATCACCACCGCCGCCCCCAGCGCCGTTTCACCGAAGGTCAGCAACAAGAGGGGCAAGCCCATATTGCCTACATTGCGAAACATCGTCGGTGGCACCAGGGTTCTGGCATCGACCTTCAACACACGCGCCAGCGGCCATGTCAGCAGGCCGGAACCAAGGCAGACCACGACGCATCCGGCGACCAGCAACAGATTGTCGGCCAGATTGAAGCCCCGCCCGGCCAGCGCGACAAAAATCAGCGCCGGAAAAAACAAATCCATGTTCAGGCGATTGAGCACCGCCATGTCCGGCCGATAGCGATAGCCATAACAAAAGCCGACCAGCACCACGGCGAAAATGGGAAAAACAATGCAGGCAATGCGATAGAGCAGCATGAACGCCCCGGAGCGAACAATGAACGGCGCTCATTGTACGTTGCACTGGCATCGTTCAAGCGAAAAAACATCGCCGTTCACCTTGCAAGAAATGGCTTTAATGCTATAGTTGGACTGCAGATTGTGAGGTGAAATCATGAACATATCCAGCATCGCCAGCTTCTATCCTGCCCAGTCGCTCTTCCGCAGCGAGGCGGCGAGCCAGGTCGACCCGGTACAGAAAGCCTTTACCAACGCCACGGAACGCCTGCAGAAGGCGCGTGACGTCACGACCGCACAGATTTCCGCCTACGGCCAGGTGAAATCGGGCTTTGCCCGCGTGGAAGACAGCGGCAAGGCACTGGCCGCCACCAAGGCGACAACCGGCACGGAAGATCTGAAAAAAAACCTGCAAGGCTTCGTCAATGCCTACAACGATGCCCGCAATGCTGCTTCGCGTACCGATACCGGCAAGGCGGCTGTCGCCAGCCGTGACCTGCAGCGCGCCGTATCAACCGACAGCGCCCGTACCGACATGCAGGCACTGGGCATCACTCGCAGCCAGGACGGCTCGCTGAAACTCGATACCAAGGCGCTGGAAAGCGCCCTGCAAGCCAATCCGGATGCCGTTCGTGGAGCCGCCAGCCGTGTCGGCAACGTCGCACAGCAAACGGCCAAGAACGCGCTGGCCAACAATGGCAGCATCGGCACTTCATTGAATGCGCTCAATGCCCGTGATCAAAGCATTGCCATTCGCCAGGCCGCTCAACAAAAGATGTTCGACGCTTCGCAGCAAACTGTCGAGCAAAGCACCACCCGCCTGAGCAGTTCCCTCGCAGCGATCGGCAACTACAACCGGATTTTCTCGATGTAGGCTGATCCGCCTTCTTGAAAAGCCGCCCGCCAGGGCGGCTTTTTAATTCCGCCGTCGCCGTGCCTCGTACAAGCACACCCCCGCCGCCACGGAAACATTGAGACTCTGCACCGAGCCGAGCATCGGAATGCTCACCAGTTGATCACAGGTTTCTCGGGTCAGGCGGCGCATCCCGTCGCCTTCCGCGCCCAGCACCCAGGCCGTTGCCTGCGGCCATTCCGCGTGGTGAATATCCTGCGTCCCTTCGACATCGGTACCGATCACCCAGATCTCGCGCTCCTTCAGTTCGCGCAGGGTTCGCGCCAGATTGGTCACGGTGATGTAGGGAACGCTCTCAGCCGCACCGCTGGCGACCTTGAGCACCGTCTGGGTCAGCCCCACCGCACGATCCTTCGGCGCAATCACCGCATGCGCACCGACCGCATCGGCCACGCGCAGGCAGGCCCCCAGATTGTGCGGGTCCTGAATGCCGTCGAGCACCAGCAGGAAAGCCGGTTCCTCCAGCGTATCGAGCACATCGTCGAGTGTGACCCGGCGCATTTCGCCGGAGACGCGGGCAACCACGCCCTGATGGTGCCGATTGCCGCCCGCCATGCCTTCAAGCCGCTTGCCATCGACCGGCATGACACGCACACCATGCAGCTCGGCATGCTTCAACAAATCACGCGCCCGGCCATCATTGCGCCCGCTGTCGATGAAGATTTCAAGAATCGCGTCCGGTTGGTGGCGAAGTTTGGCGATAACGGCATGAAAACCGTGAATGAAGCTGGATTGGGACATGGAAGTGAGGAGTGAAAGGTGAAACGTG
>CAYMYD010000006.1:18330-22632 GCA_964394535.1 uncultured Propionivibrio sp.
ACCGTGAATGAAGCTGGATTGGGACATGGAAGTGAGGAGTGAAAGGTGAAACGTGGAATGTGGAAAAACGCTACGCGCCGTTTGAAGCACGGCGCAGGCTGGCTAGTCTACCTTGAAAGCCTGCAGGGTGCTGACTTACGTTCAGCCTTCATCCTCCGGCCACCAGACAATGCGCCCCTGCCCTGACTCGTTCAGCCGCACCAGCAGGGAGTCGGCTGCCGTTGCCGCCAGCGTGAACGCCAGGGTCACCTGTTCGCCATGCTGAACATCCCCCAACTTGCCACCGGCAGCCTCGATTTCCCGGCGCAGCAGGCCTTCAAGCGCATAGGGGAAGGTGCAGCGCAGGCTTCGCCAGGGGATCAGCGGAACTTTCTGTGCCGTTTTCAGCGCCTGCGCCACGCAATCGGTATAGGCGCGAACCAGCCCTCCGGCCCCCAATTTGATTCCACCGAAGTAACGCACCACGGTAGCCAGCACGCCTTCAAGATTTTGCAGGCGCAAGACTTCCAGCATGGGCCGACCCGCCGTCCCGCCCGGCTCGCCATCATCCACAGCGGCCGAATGTCCGCCCGCCAGCAGGGCCCAGCACACATGCGCCGCACCGGGATGCTGCTGGCGCAGACGGGCGACAATTTCCTGTGCCGCCGCCCGATCCGCCACTGGCTGGACACAGCCGATGAAGCGGCTCTTCCTGATCAGCAGTTCGCTCTCAACCGGCGACGCCAGTGAATAAGCCATCAGGCCGACACTTTCGCTGCAATTTGCTGGCGAATTTCACAGCATCCCATCGTCACTCAGCACAAAATCAATCCGCCCGCTTTCCAGATCGGCGCGGACCAGTCGCACCTGCAAGCGATCCCCCAGGCGATAGCGTTTGCCGGTGCGTTCGCCGAGCATTTCGCGCTTGACGCTGTCGTACTGGAAGTAATCCTCGCCAAGTTCGGAGACATGCACCAGGCCCTCGACATAAACGCTGTCGAGCGCGACAAAGACACCGAATGGCACGACAGAAGCAATCGTTCCGGCGAATTCCTCGCCGATGCGGTCGCGCATGTAGTAGCACTTGAGCCAGTTGGTCACGTCGCGCGTCGCTTCATCAGCACGCCGTTCGGTCATCGAGCAGTGCATGCCGATCTCGTCCCACTTGCCCGGCGCATAGCGCTTGCCTTCGAGCACCGCCTTGATCGAGCGATGCACCAGCAGATCGGGGTAGCGGCGGATCGGTGAGGTGAAATGTGTGTAGTGCTCGTAAGAGAGACCGAAATGCCCGACGTTGTCCGGGCTGTACACCGCCTGCCGCAAGGAGCGCAACATCGCTGTTTGCAGCAGTAGCGCATCCGGGCGGGCCTTGATCTTTTCCAGCAAGGCCGCGTAATCCTTGGCCGTAGGATCCTCGCCACCAGGCAGCGAAAGGCCGAATTCCTTGAGGAAGCTGTGCAGGCTTTCCAGCTTCTCCGGTGTCGGTCCCTCGTGGATGCGGTACAGGCTGGGCTGCTTGTGCTTTTCGAGGAAGTCCGAAGCGCAGACGTTGGCCGCCAGCATGCATTCCTCGATGACCCGGTGCGCATCATTGCGCTGTACCGGGATGATGTTTTCGATCTTGCCCTGATCGTTGAACAACATCATCGTTTCGACCGTTTCAAAATCAATGGCCCCGCGTTTCTGACGCGCCTTCAGAAGTATCTTGTACAGTGCGTAGAGCGCCTGCAGGTGCGGTTGCAGGGTGTGATGCGTTTCTGTTTCCGGCTTCGCCTCGCCGGACAGCCAGGACCACACCTGCTTGTAGGTCAGCCGCGCTGCCGAGCGGAAAACCGCCGGGTAGAAGACATAATCCTTGATGACGCCGCTGTTGTTGATCGACATCTCGCAGACCATCGCCAGCCGCTCCACGTCGGGATTCAGGGAACACAGACCGTTGGAGAGTTTTTCCGGCAGCATCGGGATCACCCGGCGCGGGAAATAGACCGAATTGCCACGATTCATCGCTTCGCGGTCGAGCGCTGTTCCCGGCTGCACGTAATAGCTGACATCGGCAATCGCCACCACCAGCCGCCAGCCGCGGCCCTGCTTTTCGGCGAATACCGCATCGTCAAAATCGCGGGCGGTTTCATCATCAATCGTCACCAGCGGCAGATCGCACAAATCCTTGCGCCCTGCCTTTTCAGCCTTTTTGACGCGGGTGGGCAGGGCCTTGACCTCTTCGACCACCGCCGGGAGAAACTCGAAAGGCAGATCGTGCTTGCGCAGGGCAATTTCGATCTCCATACCCGGATCAGCGTAGTTGCCGATCACCTCAACGATGCGCCCGATCGGCTGCGAATGCCGGGTGGGTTGCTCGATGATCTCGACCATCACCACCTGCCCGGCCTTGCACTTGAGTTTCTTCTCGGCCTTTTTGTCCGGCACCACCAGAATATCCTGATTGATGCGCTTGTTTTCCGGCACGACTAGCGTGATGCCATGCTCGATCAGCACACGACCGACGACCCGGTTATTGGCCCGTTCGAGCACCTCGACAATCGCCGCCTCGGGCCGCCCCTTGCGATCAAGGCCGGTCATGCGTACCAGCGCACGGTCACGGTGCAACACCTTGGTCATCTGCTTGGCGTCGAGGAAAAGATCCTCGCTACCGTCATCCGGGATCAGAAAACCATAGCCGTCGGCATGGCCATCGATGCGTCCGGCGATCAGGCTGGCCCGTTCCGGCAGAATGTACGCCTCCTTGCGGTTGCGCATGAGTTGCGCCTCGCGCTCCATTGCCGCCAGTCGGCGGGCAAAACTGTCCAGTTCGTTGTCACGAATATCGAGCAGATCACACAGCCGCGTAAAGCTGACCGGCTTGCCCTGATCCGCCAGAGCCTGCAGGATATATTCGCGCGAAGGCAGTGGCATCTCGTACTTGGCTGCTTCACGATCGAAGAAAGGGTCATTTTTTCTGACCTTGGAGAGTTTTTTTATTGACATTTTTTTCCGTTCCATTAGAATTCTGCCTTCTTTAGCAGTGCCCAGGTGGCGAAATTGGTAGACGCGCTAGGTTCAGGTCCTAGTGGTGGCAACACTGTGGGGGTTCGAGTCCCTTCCTGGGCACCAGAGAATATCACCTTCGAGGTGATATTTTTTTGTCTTGATAAAATAAATTTCATTAAAAATCAAAAAGATAAAACAAGCTCTGGCATCAGCGGCACAAACAGCTACTCCCTGAACCGGTAAGCCATGTCCCGGAAGTCATGCTCGACTTCCAGAAACGCATCCACGATGGCCGGGTCAAAATGGCTTCCACGACTTTTCAGAATGATCTCGCGGGCGTGCTCATGCTTGAACGCCACCTTGTAGATTCGCTTGGAGATCAGGGCGTCGTACACATCAACCAGGGCAACAATCCGGGCAGAAAGGGGAATGTCTGTCCCGCTCAGCCCGTCGGGGTAACCCGAACCATCCCAGCGCTCATGGTGACTTCTGGCAATTTCTGCCGACATGCGCAGATAGGCCGCATGCGGATTCTTGCACCAGGCGCTGTGCAGCGTCTCGTAACCGATGATGGTATGCGTCTTCATGATGTTGAATTCGCCTTCGCTCAGTCGTTCGGGCTTGAGCAGAATCCGGTCCGGGATGCCGACCTTGCCAATATCGTGCAAGGGACTGGTGTCATGAATGATTTCAATGAAGTGGCGGTTAACCTCCGGGAATTCCTCCGCCTTGCCGGAAAGCGCCTCGGCCAGAACTTTTGAATAGCCCTGAATCCGCTCCAGGTGATAGCCGGTATCCGGGTCTCTGGCCTCGGCAAGCTTGGCCAGGGAAAAAATTATCATTTCCTTGTCGCGCAGGGAAAAAATCCGCTCGGCGGCCTTGAGGCGCGCTGTCAACTCATCCCGACAGACCGGCTTGGTCAGATAGTCGTCGGCACCGGCATCGAATCCGCCCACCAGATCGCCGGTCTCCTCCCGCGAGGTGATCATGATCAGATAGGTATATTCGCCATCCTGATGACGGATTTTCCGACACAACTCCGCGCCGTCCATTTCCGGCATGTTCCAGTCGGTGAGGACAATGCTCGGCGACTCATCCTGCCAGATCTTCAGGGCTTCCACACCGTTCTCGGCCTGAAAAACCTGATAACCCAGCTTCTGCATGTAGAAACTCAGGGTTTTCCGGCTCAGTTTCTCGTCATCAACGACCAGTGCTTTCAAGACCCTATTCCTCCCTGCCGCTTGACCAGGACTGCGTGGCAAGCAGAAAGGCTTCCCAGGCCCCGGAAAGCGCCTGCGCAAGCTCATCGGCCTGTTTCCAGCGCCCCTGACTCGC
>CAYMYD010000006.1:22732-25315 GCA_964394535.1 uncultured Propionivibrio sp.
CAGACAACGCTCGCGATCACTTTCCATCGCATTGGCCGTCAGCGCGATGATCGGCAGTTGCGCAAAACGCCCACCCAGGGCGCGAATGGCCAGCGAGGTTTCATAACCATCCATGATCGGCATCTGGATATCCATGAAGACCAGATCAACGGGCAGTTCGCGGATCATCCCCAGCGCTTCCAGACCATTTTCGGCAGTGCTGACCCGATAACCCAGTTTTTCCAGCATGACACTGGCGGTCTTGCGGTTGATCGGATGGTCGTCAACCACCAGGACATGCTGCCCCTCGCCCAGCGATGCGTGCTCGTCAACGGATTCGGCCCGCTCGCCCCGGAGCGGCAGGACCAGACCATGCGTTCCATGCAGACAATCCCTGATGGCATTGAACAGATCGCTGGCCGCAATGGGTTTGGGCAGCACCGCACAAATTTTCAGGGCAGCGGAATCTTCCGCACTCAGAAGTCCCCACATGGAGGTCATCAGAATGATCTTGAGCGAGGAAAAGCGCTTGCTGGAACGCAGGGTGCGCGCCAGCTCCAGGCCGTCCACGCCGGGCATGGCGTGATCAAGGATGATCAGGTCATAGGGGCGCGCGTCTTCGGAATCATGGTTCAGCAGGCGCAACGCTCCCATGGAGCTGTTGGCCGCCTCGTGCTGGACCCCCCAGGAATCCAGCTATTCGCTGAGGATCCGGCGGTTGATGGCGATATCATCGACAATCAGGGCACGATGGTCCTTCAGCGAAACCGGCAGTTCGGATTCGATTTTCTGCGTCTGATACCAGGGGAACTTCACATCGAAGTAAAAGCGGGAACCCTGGCCCACCGTACTCCTGACCGCGATATTCCCGCCCATGATCCTGACCAGTTGATGGCAAATGGCCAGCCCCAGCCCTGTGCCGCCGTACTTGCGGCTGGAAGAACCATCGACCTGCGAGAACTTTTCAAAAATGACCGCGCACTTGTCCGGCGGAATGCCAATGCCGGTATCTTCGACCGAAAACTCGAAGTGCGCCTGCTGCTTGCCGAGTTCCAGACATTGCACATCGAGCAGGATATGCCCCTTGCTGGTGAATTTGGTGGCGTTGAACAGCAGATTGGACAAAACCTGGCGCAAACGCAGATTGTCGGCTTCGATCAGGCGGGGTGCCGCCGGATCGTAACGCACCATCAGTTCCAGCCCCTTGCCCTTGGCCTGTACCGAAACAATACTGGCCAGACGGTAAAGCTCTTCTTCCAGATCGAAGACACGTGGCACCAGCTCCAGCTTGCCCGCCTCAATCTTGGAAAAGTCGAGGATGTCGTTGATCACGCTCAGCAGGCTTTCCGCCGACGATTCGGCCATTTCCAGAAACTCCCGCTGTTCCGGATCCAGACGGGTGTTCTTGAGGAGGTCGATCATGCCGACCGCCCCGTGTAGCGGCGTGCGAATCTCGTGGCTCATATTGGCCAGGAATTCGCTCTTGGCCAGACTCGCCGCTTCTGCATCGGCCTTGGCCTGCAACAGGTGCTGCTCATGCAGGCGACGGATTTCAGCGTTGGTCAGGAGCCCGGCCATGACCTTGAGCAGCGCAATTTCGTGCTCGGTCCAGTTTCTTTCGTGACGCACGGCGTCGAAGCCGACAAAGCCGAAGCAATGCCCGGCGCTGTAGAGCGGAATCGTCACCAAGGTCTGAATGCCCTGCGGTTCAAGAACCAGGCGATCCCCGCAGCCCTCCGGCAAATCGAGCAGGCGGGGAATGTGGATCAACTCGCCCCGGGTATGGTTGTCCACCCAGTGGGCCAGCACCTCGTTGGGCACCGCCTGGAGATTGTCGATTTCCGGGGAGATGCCGGGCGCACACCACTCATGGGTATTGCGCATGATGCCGGCGTCAAAGTCATAGAGGAAAAGATAAACGCGGTCGACGTCGGTAAACTCGCCAGCCATGGCCAGCGCATTGTTGATCCCCTGATCGAGTTCCTCCAGCGGCGTGTTGACAAAGCCGATGGCCAGCTCCATGACCACCTTCTGGAAAGCCGTACGGTTGGCGAGCTCCTGCTCGACCAGAACGCGATCCGTGACATCCCAGCTGGCACCGGTACTACCGATCACACGGCCATCCTCGGCAAAAATGGGCCAGCGTGAAAATTCCCGCCAATGCAGGCTTCCATCCCCATCGCACTCCTGGCTCCGGCCCTGGATGGGACAACCCGTACGCAGAACCTCGTCATCAGCCGCCATCAGTTTGTCAGCAACCTCCGGGAGCCAGAGGTCACGGGCGGTTTTTCCAACCACCTCGGACGGGTGCAGGCCAAAACGTTCGGCAAAGGTCTTGTTGACCGTGACGTAACGCCCTTCCTTGTCCTTCATCCAGGTAATGAGTGGCAGGCTGTCCAGCAGGACTTCCTGCGCGGACTGCAAGCGTCCCGGACGATGTTTTGCAAGAAGAGGCGGGTGAATTTCAATGCAGGCCAGGCAGACCCGTGACAGCTTCTTGAAGATCGGCTCGCACTCCCGAAGCAGTTCGGGCTCAAGCACGGACTCCCGCGCCAGCACCAGCAGACCGAAGTCCGGCAGGGGAAAGCCCATGAAACAATGGCC
>CAYMYD010000007.1:0-9187 GCA_964394535.1 uncultured Propionivibrio sp.
CTGCCCAGTTGCCCGGCCAGTTCGCGCCAGCGCGGGGCATAGGTGGCGATGAATTCCGGGGCGAGCGCCGGGGCAAACAGGTTGAAAGCGGAACGCAAACGACGCATGGCGACGCGCGCCTGGTGGACGCAGTCCGGTTCCCCGGCCAGAACGCCCGCTTCGTTGCGCTGGAGTTGCAGGAGGCAGGTCAGCGCCGTCGCGCGGAAGGCTTCGACCGGCGTCATCGCGGCGGACAGTGGCGAAACGATGGCTCTGAACGCGGCCGTTTTCGTTCCGTCCAGCAGGGCGTAGCCGCGCTCTGCCTTGCTGGCAATCGCCGGGTGAAGATGCAGGTCGGTCGCCAGTTCGATGGCCAGTTCAAAGAGTGCGTCAGGGGATTCGCCTTCGATCAGTTCCAGCTCCAGTTCGCAGATGGCTTCTGGCGGCGGTGCTTGCAGAGGCTTGAGCGCGCTGATCTTCCCCCGGTCCAGCGCCAGTTCGACCAACGCATCGGAACGGCGGATGTGCCACGCGGTGCGGGTGAAGTCGGTCGAAAACAGGGGTTGCAGGGCAGCTTGGCGCGCTTCGAGAAATTCGCGCAGGCCTTGATCGGTGACGATGCTGAAATCAAGGACGCCGGGTTGCGTCGGCGCTTCCCATTCGCTGCGCTGTGCCAGCGCCCCGGCCGCCGGATCGGCTCCCTTGACGGTCATCAGCCAGACGGCCCAGCCCTTGCGCCGCAGCCGCAGGGCGATGCCGCGCCGGTACAGATCACGCGCCGGGGTGTCGTAATAGGTGTTGAACAGCCGATATTTCTGTGGCTGCGCAGACGCCAGCAAGGGGTGGGCCTGAAGACGCCGGGCCGCCGCCAAAGAAAGACTGAGCTTGAGTTCGATTTCCATGGCTTTCACTTTTCACATTTGACACCGTTCTCAGCGCCATCTCATCCGCCGGGCTGGCGATAAAACGCCGGAACTGATCCGTGGGACTCTTTGTTCAGAGTAGCAGGAAATCAGCGATCGATTGTTACAATGCAAACAAGTTGTAATACAACTATCACCAACAGAAAAAGTTGATGTATTCTGTTCGCCGCAGTAAAGCTTTGATCCCAAGTGTCTGCTCATCAACCCAATGGGGAGTGATCCATGATGAAGTTCAACGACATCAGTTTGCGCGGGAAACTGGTCATCAACTTTTTGCTCAGCGGCGGTGTGCTGATCGCCGCGATTCTCTATTGTCTGTTCCTGGTTCGCATCCTTGGGCAAGACATGCAGCAAATCACCCGGCACTGGCTACCCGCCGTGCAGCAAACTGCGGAAATCAGCCAGTTGCGCCTGCGCTACCGGGTACGCAGCCTGGAGTTTGCTCAATCGACCAGCGACGCCGAGCGGGCAAAGATCAGCGAGTCACTCAATGGCCTCGACAAACTGCTCGGCGAAGCGCTGAAAAAATATGAGCCGATGATCGCCAGCAGCGAGGAAAAACGGATCTACGATGAGCTCGTCAAGGCCGTTGCAGCCTACCGCGCGACGGTGCAGGAGGTCGTGGCACTGGCCAAGGCCGGCAAGAATGAAGAAGTGCAGCAGATTCGCAGGACAACCTGGGTCAAGGCGGCCGATCAGGTGCGTGACCAGACCGATGCGCTGCAAAAACTCAACGCCAAAGGCGCCGATGCCACCACCATTGATGCGGCAAAACAGATCAGCAAGGCGACTGTCGGCGGCTTGAGTGCATTGGGCGTTGGCGTCGTGCTCGCCCTGCTGGCGACCTTTCTCATCGCACGCAGTATTTGTGGCCGCCTGGCCAGCAGCGTCGAGGCCGCGCAACGCATCGCCAACGGTGATCTGACCAGCACCCCGCCAAGCGCCAGCAAGGACGAAGTCGGCCTGTTGATCGTGGCGATGAACGAAATGCAGCACAGCCTGCGCGACACCTTGCTGAAAACCCGGGACAGCGCCGCTTCGATTCTTAATTGTTCCGCCGAATTGACTTCCTCGGTACGCCAGATGGAGGAATCGGCCGATATCCAGAGTTCGGCGGCGGCAGCCATCGCCAGCGATGTCGAGGAAGTCACCGTGTCGATCAACCATGTTTCGGCCAACACCAGCGAAACCGCCAATTTCGCCCAGGGGGCGAATGACAAGGCACAGGCCGGCTATGAGCAGATCGAACGCCTGATTGCCCGCATCGGCGAAGTGGCCAACATGGTGCGTCATTCCGCCCAGCAGATTGCCTGCCTCGAAGACGAGTCGGAGAAAATCTCCAATATCGTCAGCGTGATCAAGGACATCGCTGATCAGACCAATCTGCTGGCACTCAACGCGGCCATCGAGGCGGCGCGGGCCGGCGAACAGGGACGCGGCTTCGCCGTCGTTGCCGACGAGGTGCGCAAACTCTCCGAACGCACGGCGCTGTCGACCGGCGAAATCGAGAAGATGGTCGCCGCAATCCAGCGCTCGACGCGGGAAGTGGTCGGCGAGGTCAGTCAGGGCGTGGCGCTGGTCGAGGAAAGTGTGCATGATGCGCGAAAGACGGGTGAATTGATCGGCAGCATGCAGGAGATGGCACGCAAGGTCTCACAACTGGTCGACGAAATTGCGGAGGCGATGAACGAACAGTCTTCCGCCTCCAACGACGTCGCCCGCAAGGTGGAAGACGTCGCCACACAGACCGAGGAAGCCACGGCAATCGCCCGGAAAACAGGACATGCCGCAGAATGCATGTCGAAAACGGCGCACGACATGCAGCAACAGGTGGCCCACTTCCGTATCTGATAAACATTATCAGCTAAAAAAGGCGTATGCTTTCACCCTCATTCCGGCGCAGGCCGGAATGAGTTTTTTTCTGGAACAGAGGATAGGTAAAAGCAATGCGCACGCAATCAATTCTGGCAACCATCACCCTTTGCATGACGCTGGGGCTGGCTTCGTTTCCCGGCACCGGAAAGGCCGATACCCCGGTGCGGACGGTTCTTTCAACCACTTTTCCGATACATCAGATCGTGCGGCAGGTCACCGCCGGCCGCACCGGGCTGAGCGTGGTGCAGATGTTGCCCAGTCAGATGGGTTGTCCGCACGATTACGCGCTGACCACCCAGGACATGCAGAAGCTGGCCAAGGCCGATGTGCTGGTCATCAACGGGCTGGGGATGGAGGAGTTTCTCGGCGCGCCACTGAAAAAAGCCAATCCGAAAATCACGCTCATCGACAGCTCCAGCGGGATCAAGGAGACCCTGGCCTATACCGATCTACCGCAGGCGCATGCCCACGCACATGCGGCCATCAACCCGCACCTCTTCGCCAGCCCGCGCATGAGCGCCAGACTGGCGCTCAATATCGCTACCGGATTGAGCAAGGTCGATCCGGAAGGGGCAGCGCTTTATGCCCGTAACGCGGAAGCTTACGCCGGCACCATGAACCGCCTGGCCGATGACATGGCGGCGCTGGGCAAGCGTTTCAAAAACCCGCGCATCATGCAGCCGCATGGCGTTTTTGACTATCTGGCCCGCGACATGAGCCTCTCCATCGTCGCTGTCATGCTCGCGCATGGGCAGGAACCGTCGGCCGCCGGTATGCGCCGACTGGCCAAAACCCTGCGGGAAACGCAGGCTGGCGCGGTGTTCACCGAACCACAGTATCCGGGGAAAACCGCGCAAATCCTGTCGAAAGAAACCGGCGTGCCTTTTGCCACGCTGGACCCGGTCGCCAGCGGCCCGGAGGATGCGCCGCCCGATTATTACGAAAAGGTGATGCGGCAAAACATGAAAACCCTGGAATCAACGCTGGGCGTGCGCCAGGAATGATCGACAGTCCGTCCGCCGAAATCGCTGTCCGTTTTGAGCGGATCAATGTCCGTCTTGGCGACAACCTCATCCTCGATCAGGTCTCGGCCAACGTCCCCAGGGGCAGTTGCACGGCCATCATCGGCCCCAACGGGGGCGGGAAAACCACCCTGTTGCTGGCCTTTCTCGGCGAACTCCCCTACACCGGCCAGATCCGCTTCACCGGCAGCGGCCATCCCCTGCGTATCGCTTACGTCCCGCAGCGGCTCCCGTTCGACCGGGGCATGCCGCTGACCGTGCTGGAATTCATGGTCATGGGCTGGCAGCGCAGCCCGCTGTGCTTCGGTGTACGCCGCCCCTACCGCCTGCGGGCGATGGAGCTGCTGCATTCGGTCGGCATGGACGGGCTGGAAAAGCGCCGGCTCGGCGCGCTCTCCGGCGGTGAGCTGCAACGGGTGCTGCTGGCGCTGGCGCTCGGTGAAGAACCGGAACTGCTGGTGCTCGACGAACCGGCCTCCGGCGTCGATTTTCAGGGCGAACAGGTTTTTTGCGAGTTGCTGAAGAAACTGCGCCACGAGCGCGGCTTCACGCAGTTGATGGTCAGCCACAATCTGTCCTCGGTGACACACCACGCCAGCCACGTCATCTGCCTCAAACATCGGGTCGTCGCCGAAGGGCCGCCGCGCGCGGTGCTGACCCACCAGACCCTGACCACCATTTTCGGCCCGCACATGGGGCTGGTCGACAGCCGCGCCTTGCCCGATGGCAACGCCAGTTGCACCTCGGCCTGCTGCACCGGAGAACACCACGATGCCTGAGCTGAGTTTCCTCTACGATCTGCTGCAAACGCTGCTGCCTTTCGAGATCATGCAGATGCGCTTCATGCAGCAGGCGCTGCTCGGCCTCCTGCTGCTGGCCCCGATGGTCGCGCTGATGGGCGTGCAGGTGGTCAATTTCCGCATGGCCTTTTTTGCCGATGCGATCAGTCATTCGGCCTTTACCGGCGTTGCGCTGGGTCTGATTTTCACCGTCAGCCCGCTGTGGACCATGCCGATTTTCGCCCTGCTCGTCGGACTGGCGATTGTCGCCGGACAGCGACGCAGCAACCTGCCCGGTGATACGGTCATCGGGGTCTTTTTTTCCGGCATTGTCGCCTTTGGTCTGGCCGTGGTCAGCCGCGACAAGAACGTCGCCCGCGACATCCAGCGCTTTCTCTACGGCGACATCCTCGGCATCGGCGAAACCGACCTCTGGCTGATGCTCGCGCTGCTGGTCGTGCTGGTCAGCTTTCAGATTTACGGCTACAACCGGATGCTCTACATCGGCGTGAACCCGCTGCTCGCCAAGGTGCACCGGGTCCGGGTCGCAGCCTACCAGTACCTCTATGCGGCGCTGCTTTCGCTGGTGGTCATTCTCTCGGTGCGTGCCGTCGGCGTGCTGCTGGTCACCGCCATGCTGATCGTCCCCGCCGCCACTGCGCGCAACCTCGCCCGCAGCGCTGGCGGCATGGTCTGGTGGGCCTTGCTGGTCAGCCTCGGCTCGGCACTTGCCGGGTTGCTGATTTCCGCCCAGGACTGGGCCGGTACCGCCACCGGCGCCACGGTGATCCTCGTCGCCTTCGCCTGCTTCCTCGTCAGCCTGATCCCGCCCTTGCTGCGCGGAAAGGCCCAAGCGTAGCTCACAGCAGGGACAGGGGCTGCAAGCGCTCCCCTTCCCCCTTCCCTGCAACAGCCTGTGGCATAATCCCCATGACATTCATGATGTCATGAAACATCCCGGCCGGTGATTGGCAAAAAACACCATGACGGCAACCCGTTGCCAGAATATGACCAGGGAGAAGCATATGCTGAAATTCCACTCCGCAAATGTAAGAAGCTCCAATAGCCATCGTGCTGTGGACGAGGCTTTTGAAATCGCTTTCGGAAATCGGCTCCCCGATGATCTCGGAATTGTGGTCGTCAATGCCGCACTGGGGCATCAACTGGAAAAAGTTGCCGCCGCCATAAAAAAGCTGGCTCCCGATGCAATCGTCCTGGGGAATTCATGCAGTGGCGTGACCGGACGCGATGGCGTCGGCGAGTCGATGAACGATCTGGCCCTGATGGCAATCAGCGGCCCGGCCGATGAATACGGAATCTCCAGCGTCAATGAAATATACGGCCACAATTCCTATGAGAAGGGAAAAACGCTCGCTGCGGATCTGAAAAAGAAAACGCCGAATGCCGGAGCAATCTATTTATTGTGCCCGGGAATTGATATTGCCAATGATCTCGTCGTTCAGGCTTTTGATGAAACCTTCGGGCCGGAAATCGTCATATTCGGCGGCACCTCGTCGGACAACATGCGTGGCCTGGTCAACTATCAGTACGCCAACGACAAGCTGACTCAGCACGGCGCCTGGGCAATCGGCTTTTCCGATCCGACACTGAAGGTCGTGACGCGTGCCACCCACGGCTTTACGGCTTACGGCGAACCCCTGCGGGTGACGAAAGCCCAGGGAAACCGGATACTGGAACTGAATGGCCGCCCCGCCTGGCAGGAATATACCGCGCGCCTGGGCCTGACCCCGGCACCGGACACCGTTTGCGGTGAAACCATACCGGTCGGTGCTCTGGCCGAAAAGTTGTCCGAAGCAGCGTCTGAAGAATACGGCAATCCTCATATTCTGCGGGTCATCACAAAATACGAGCAGGATGGCTCGATACATTATCCGGTCACCTGCAAGGAAGGGCTGGAATTGTGGCTCACCATGCGCAACGAAGAACTGATCTTCTCCGAACAGCAACGCTCACTTGATTTTTTACGTGCAGGGATTGGCGAAGGCAAAACTGCTGCCGTCTTTCAGACAGACTGTCTGGCGCGTGGCCGTTTTCTCTTCAACAAGGTGATCAAGGATGAAATAATCGCCATGATGCAATCGAGCCTGAGCAATGATGGCGAAGTTCCCCCGTGGCTGGGCATGTATGGCTTTGGCGAATATGCACGACTGGACGGGAAAAACGCCTATCACAATTATTCAACGGCCCTGATGGTCTTGTACCGGGAAGCCTGAACCGGCAAATAACAGGAGGGGGATATGGCAGCGGATACCGGACGCTCCCTGAGTGATCAGCAGATCGGTGAATTGCTGTCAAAAATAAGGCATTACGAGCTTTCCGAACAGAAATACCGGGACATCCAGAGTCGCCTGGATATGCAGCTTGACATATTCAAGCGTATCCACAAATGCGCCCAGGCCGCATTTACCGCAGAAAACCTCCGTGAAATGAGCAACCTCATTGCCGAAGGGGTCGTCGACATATTTCAGCTTGAAATGGGCGCCGTTTTCTCCCTCTCTGCCACAGGAGACCATATTGAACTGCTGGGCGAATGCAACGTCGGCCAGACGGAATTGTCCGTTCCGTTCGACTCCAGACTGCTGGCCCGGATAGATTTCTGGAACTTCGGAAAACAGGAGGCTGTTTGGGAAACAAGCATCGCCGATGATTCTGCCTTCAAATCGATGAACCTGGCAAAAGCCATTTACACCCCATTGTTCAACAATGCCAGGAAATTCGAAGGACTGATTCTGGGAGGAATCACCCAATCCGGCAAGAATTTTTATGACTTCAAGCCTGCCGAGATGTCCGCCTCATTCATGGTGTTTTCGCAAATGATGAACGGCATCTACAACAATATGCTGGCCGTCAGACAGGCGCTTGCTGCCGAAAAGGCGAAGGGGCAATTTCTGACCAATATCAGTCACGAAATGCGCACGCCTTTGAACGCCATCATCGGCATGGTTCAGATCAGCGAAAAAAGCGGGGCGGTAAAGGATTACGAAAAAGCCGTAAAGCAAATCGCCGTTTCTTCAAAGCATCTTCTCGGGTTGGTCGACAATCTTCTGGACCTTGCCAGAATTGATGAAAACAAACTTCAACTCGTCGCAGAGCCATTTGATCTGCAAGAACTCATCGACGCCGTATTGACCAGCATCAAGCCGATCTCCGCTGCGAAAAAACAACGATTGAATGTTTCCTTCCATAAAATCAGGCAGTTTTCATTCATTGGCGACCGGCTTCGTCTCAGCCAGGTTCTTCTGAATTTGCTGTCAAACGCGGTGAAATTCACCCCGGAAGAGAAGCCGATTTTCATGGACATTACCGAAAAATCCCGTGATGCCCAAAAAGTGCTTCTCAACTTCTCGGTCAAGGATTCCGGAATCGGTGTGTCTTTCGAATTTCAAAAGCGGATATTTTTTCCTTTTGAAAGGAGCGATGAAAGCGTGTCCATGAAAGCGGTCGGGACGGGGCTCGGACTTGTCATCAGTCAGCGCATAGTTGAGCTGATGGGCGGGCGCATCGAACTCGAAAGCGCGCCGCAACAAGGAGCGCGGTTTTATTTTGATGTCTGGCTGCTTCCTGACAAGCAAAAGGATGATAACGCGGAACAGAAGCTTTCAAGCAGCGGAATCAAAGATGAAAAAGTGGATTTTTCAGGAAAGAGAATTCTGATTGTCGATGACCTGGAAATCAATAACGAAATCATCCTGAACATGCTTGAAGACAGCAACGCAACGCTGGAAACAGCACTGAATGGACGGCAGGCACTGGAAATGATCAGCAACTCTCCGGAAGGCCATTATGACCTGATCCTCATGGACGTGCTCATGCCGATCATGGATGGACACCTTGCAACTGCGGAAATCCGTAAACTTGACCGGCATGACGTCAAAGACCTTCCTATTATTGCCATGACCGCCAATGCATTCAAGGAGGACATCATGAAATGCCTTGAGGCAGGCATGGATGCCCATATTGCCAAGCCGGTTGATTACAAGATTCTTCTGTCAAAAATTAAAATGTTTTTCAAGGTTCAAGAGAGCATACCGGGACAATCGTATAATCCAAAATGGGGTCAATAAACATGGAAACAATTTTCAAGAAAGCTTACGACCTGGGCTTCGCTTACGAACGCGACTATATGGGTTGCGCCCAATGCGTTATCGCGGCCCTGCAGGACACTCTTGATATCAGAAATAGCGCTACGGACGCAATTTTCAAGTCAGCGACGGGGCTTGCCGGGGGCGTGGCACAGGAAACCGACGGACACTGCGGCGGATATTCCGGCGGCGCGATGCTGATCGGCTATTTTATCGGGAGAGAGCGGGACAACTTCGCCGATCCTGAGCGGATTCGTCATAAAACGTCCATGCTCGTCAGAAAGCTGCATGAGAAATTCATTGATGAATTCGGGACAGTCACCTGCCGCTGCATCCACACAAAAATCATGGGGCGACCTTTCTACATCAAAGACCCCGAGGAAATGGCAAAATTCAACGCTGCCGGGGCGCATACGGACAAATGCACCCGAGTCGTCGGCCTTGCCTCCCGATGGACCGCCGAGATACTCGCGGATGAAGGCTTTATCAAACCCTGAATGACTGGC
>CAYMYD010000007.1:9287-25109 GCA_964394535.1 uncultured Propionivibrio sp.
CCGGACCGCCCTCCCCCTTCCAGTCCCCACCCAGCGCCTTCAGCAAAACTGTATTCGCCAGCAGTCGCTTTCCGGCAATATCCAGACTGCTGCGCTTGGCATTGAGCGCTGCTGCCTGCGCCACCACCACATTCAAATAGCTCACCGTCCCTGCCTGATACTGGTTTTCGGTGAGGCTCAGGGCTTCGTCGGCGGAACGGGCGGCTTCCTGCTGGATGCTGGCTTCTTCGGCCAGATGACGGAGCGCGGCGAGGTTGTCTTCGACTTCCTGGAAGGCAGTCAGAACGGTCTGGCGGTAAGTGGCGACGGTTTTGTCGTAGGCGGCGATAGCGCTTTCCTTCTGGGCGGTGCGTGCGCCGCCGTCAAAGAGGTTCAGGGCCAGCGCCGGGCCGATGGACCAGAAGCGATGCGGGACGGTGAACAGGTTGGAAAGGCTGGTATTTTGGTAGCCCCCCGCACCACTGAAGCTCAGCGCCGGGAAGAAGGCAGCCTGGGCGACGCCGATCTGGGCGTTGGCAGCAGCCATGCGCCGTTCGGCAGCGGCAATGTCCGGGCGGCGTTCGAGCAGGCTGGCCGGTAGCGCCACGGGCAGCACCGGCAAGGCGGGCAAGGCGTTGTTGCGGGCAATGGCAAAGGCGGCGGGTGGCTTGCCGATCAGCACGGCGATGGCGTGTTCGTAGTTCGCCCGTTGCACGGAGAGATCGACGCGTTGCGCCTGCACGGTCTTGAGTTGCGTTTCGGCCTGGGCGACGTCGACCCGACCGGCGACACCCGCCTCGTAACGATTGTGCGTGATCTGCAACGAGCGGCCATAGGCGGCAATGCTCTGTTCGAGCAATTGTTGCTGCGCGTCATTGACGCGTAGCTGGAGGTAGGTCAGCACCAGCGTCGTCTGCGCGGACAACAGGGCCGACTGGAGATCGGACTGGCTGGCCCGCGCCGAGGCTTCGTTCGATTCGACACCGCGACCGATACGCCCCCAGAGGTCAATTTCCCAATTGGCGTTGAGCGAGAAACGGGTCGTGTCGGTGATGGCCGGGGCAGCTTTGGCGTTGGGCGCAGCCGCCGCTTGGGCGCGGGTATCCGAAAGGCCGGTGCCGAGTGTCGGGTAATAGCCGGCCCGCGCCCCGCCCAGCAGGGCGAGCGCCTGCCGGTATTGCGCGGCAGCCTGCTGCACGTTCTGGTTGGAGATTTCCACCTGGCTGGCGAGTGCGTTGAGATCGGTATCGCCGTAGACCTCCCACCAATGCCCTCGCGGGATTTCGTCCTGCGGTTCGGCGGCTTTCCAGCCGGGGGCTTCCTTGAAGGCGGGCGGAATATCCACGTCGGGACGCAGATAATCGGGGCCGACGGCACAGCCGGTCAGGGCAAGGGTCAGGGTCAGGATGGAGAACAGCTTCATGATGAAACTCCTGCAAAGGGGAAGGGGGAAGGGGGAAGGGAGAAGGGTGTGCCATCTTTTTTTTACGGCCTGAGCCTCGAATAAGCGCCGTTTTTCCAGGAGCAAATCGTTGGCGATCGGTTTTACCCTTCTCCCTTCCCCCTTCTCTCTTCCCTAACAAAGAACAGCCGTCTGCCGCGCCCGGCGTCTGGCGACCCACAGGCGGCAGCGGTCGAAGTAGAGGTAAACCACCGGCGTGGTGTAGAGCGTCAGCATCTGGCTCAGGATCAGCCCGCCGACGATGGAAATACCCAGGGGACGGCGAAATTCGGAGCCGTCGGAAAAACCGAGCGCGAGCGGCACAGCCCCGAGCAAGGCGGCCATGGTCGTCATCATGATCGGGCGGAAGCGCAGGAGGCAGGCCTGACGAATCGCTTCTTCCGGCGACAGCGATTCGCTCCGTTCGGCGGCGATGGCGAAGTCGATCATCATGATCGCGTTCTTCTTGACGATGCCGATCAGCAGGATGACGCCAATCAGGGCGATCACCGAAAACTCGGTCTTGAACAGCAGCAAGGCCAGCAGCGCCCCCACGCCGGCGGAAGGCAGGGTGGAAATGATGGTCAGCGGATGAACCAGGCTCTCGTAGAGGATGCCCAGTACCAGATACACCGCTACCAGCGCGGCGAGAATCAGCAAAGGCTGGTTGTTGAGCGATTGCTGGAAGGTTTTGGCGGTTCCCTGGAAGCTGCCATGCACCGAGCTGGGCACACCAAGCCGGTGCAGGGCGTTGTCGATCTCGCGCGTGGCGTCGGAAAGCGAAGCGCCGACGGTCAGGTTGAAGGAAATCGTCGAGGCGGCAAACTGTCCCTGGTGATTGACCGCCAGCGGTGTTGAGGTCGTCTCGTAGTGAGCGATGGCCGAGAGCGGCACGACCGCCGCCTTGCCCGTTGCGGTTTTGGGCGTGATCACGTAGACCTCTTTCAGCGCCTCCTGGCTTTGCCAGTATTTCGGTGCTGCTTCCATGACCACGCGGTACTGGTTCAAGGGGTTGTAGATCGTCGACACCAGTCGCTGACCAAAATAATTGTTGAGCGTGCTGTCGATGAGCTGTACCGAAATCCCCAGACGGGCGGCGGCGTCGCGGTCGATGACGAGGCTGGTCTGCGTGCCCTTGTTCTGCGTATCGGTGCTCAGGTCGGCCAGGATGGGAATCTGGCTGAAGGCCTGCCGGATGCGCGGCTCCCAGAGGCGCAGTTCCTCGATATTGTCGGCCTGGAGGGTGTATTGATACTGGGCATTGCCCGGGCGGCCGCCAACGCGGATGTCCTGCTGCGCCTGCAAAAAGAGGTTGGCACCGGGTTCACGCGCGAGCTTCGGACGCAGGCGGGCAATCATCTTGTCGACAGAAACCTCCCGCTCGGCGAGCGGTTTCAGGGCAATGAACATATTGGCCGTATTGCGCTGCCCGCCGCCGGTAAAGGCGGTGACGTTTTCCACTGCCGGGTCGGCGCGTACCAGTTCGACATAATTCACCAGCTTCTGCTGCATCGCCTGGAAGGAAATGCTCTGGTCGGCCTGAATGTTGCCCATGATGCGGCCGGTATCCTGTTGCGGGAAAAAGCCCTTGGGGATGATCGAGTAGAGATAGACGTTAAGCCCCACCGTCGCCGCCAGCACCAGCATCATCAGCCGACTGTGCGCCAACGCCCAGTCCAGGCTGACGCGATAAGCATCGTGCAGGGCGGTGAAAAAGCGTTCGCTCAGGAGGAACAAGCGGCTCCGACGCTGTTCACTGGCCGGGCGCAGCAGGCGGGCGCACATCATCGGCGTGGTGGTGAGCGAGAGCACCAGCGAAATCAGGATGGCGACCGAGAGCGTGGCCGCAAATTCGCGGAAGAGCCGCCCGACAATGCCGCCCATCAGCAGGATGGGGATGAACACTGCGATCAGCGAGAGACTCATTGACAGCACGGTAAAGCCCACTTCACGCGCCCCGATGAGCGCCGCCTGGAACGGTGATTTGCCGTTCTCGATGTGGCGCGTGACGTTTTCGACGACGACCACGGCATCATCGACGACAAAGCCGGTGGCAATGGTCAGCGCCATCAGCGACAGGGCGTTGAGGCTGAAACCGGCAAGGTGCATGAGGGCAAAGGTGCCGACCAGCGACACCGGCACCACGACGCTGGGAATCAGCGCCGCGCGCACGTCACGCAGGAAAAGGAAGACGACCAGCACCACCAGCACGACCGAAATGATCAGCGTGCGCTCGACTTCGAGCAGCGCGGAACGAATCGTCGGCGTGCGATCCATCACCACCTTGAGGTCGATGGCCCCGGGAATCGAGGCACGCAGTCCCGGCAGCAGGGCATTGACCCGGTCGACCGTTTCGATGATGTTGGCGCCCGGCTGGCGGAAAAGAATCATCGACACCGAGGGCTGACCGTTCACCAGGCCGGCGTTACGCAAATCCTGCTGCGAATCGACCACTTCGGCCACGTCGCCGATACGCACCGGTGCGCCGTTGCGCCAGGCGACGATCACCGGGATATAGTCGGCGGCCCGCTTCGCCTGGTCGTTGGCCAGAATCTGCCAGTGGCGGGTATCGTCCTCGATACTGCCCTTGGGCCGATTGGCGTTGGTGGTGACGATAGCGGCACGCACCTCATCCGGGCTGATGCCGAGGCTGGTGAGCTTGGGCGGGTCGAGTTCGACACGCACCGCCGGCAGCGAGGCCCCGCCGACGATCACCTGGCCAATGCCTTCGATCTGCGAAATTTTCTGCGCCAGGATGGTTGAAGCGGCGTCATACATCTGTGCCCGGCTCATCGTTTCCGAGGTGAGCGAAAGAATCATCACCGGCGCATCGGCCGGATTCACCTTGCGATAGGTCGGATTGCTCGGCATTCCGCTGGGCAAGAGGGTACGCGCCGCATTGAGCGCGGCCTGTACTTCGCGTGCGGCACCGTCGATATTGCGGGAAAGATCAAATTGCAGGATGACACGGGTACTGCCCTGCGAACTGGTGGACGTAATTTCAGAAACCCCGGCGATCACGCCGAGGGTGCGTTCAAGCGGCGTAGCCACCGTTGAAGCCATCGTTTCCGGGCTGGCACCAGGGAGCGATGCCTGCACCATGATGGTCGGAAAATCGACCTGCGGCAGCGGCGCCACCGGCAACAAGGCATACGCCACGATACCCGCCAGCGCAAGACCCAGCGTCAGCAGCGTGGTGGCGACCGGGCGGCCGATGAAGAGGGAGGAAGGGTTCATGCCGGAGGCCTCGAGCCTGCAAAAACAACAACGGCGGGGAAAGGCAAAAACCTTTTCACCGCAAAGGCGCAAAGACGCAAAGGACGCAAAGAAAAACAAGGGCATCCTGATTTTCCCGGCTGCTGACGCCTTGCCGGTACGCGATTCTCCCCTCGCCCGCTTGCGGGAGAGGGGTTGGGGGAGAGGGAAAACAGCGGTGGATCAGAAAAAAAGGTGTTTGCTGACACGCCGCCTGCCCTCTCCCCCAACCCCTCTCCCCTGACGGGGCGAGGGGAGTACGGTGCTTGCGGAGGTGGAAACGCAGATCGCCCTGCTTTTACAGGCTGGTTTCTGATTCTCTTTGCGGCACTTTGCGCCTTTGCGCCTTTGCGGTGGATAAGCAGCTTTTCCCGACTCATGACGCCCTCCACCGCCGCGCCAGCCGATCAAACGCAAGGTAAATCACCGGCGTGGTAAAGAGCGTCAGCACCTGACTCACCAGCAGGCCGCCGACCATCACGATACCCAGCGGGTTGCGCAGTTCCGAGCCCACGCCACTACCGAGCATCAGCGGCAGCGCACCCAGCAAGGCGGCAAAGGTGGTCATCAGGATGGGGCGGAAGCGCAGCAGACAGGCCTCGAAAATCGCCTTGTCCGGCGGCATGCCTTCGTCGCGCTCGGCTTGCAGGGCGAAGTCGATCATCATGATCGCGTTCTTTTTGACGATGCCGATCAGCAGGATGATGCCGATGATGCCGATGATGCCCAGGTCCATATCGGCCATCATCAGCGCCAGCAAGGCCCCCACCGCCGCCGAAGGCAGGGTGGAGAGGATGGTCACCGGATGGATGTAGCTCTCGTACAGCACGCCGAGCACGATATACATGGTGACCACCGCTGCCAGAATCAGCAGCAGCGTGTTGTTGAGCGAACTCTGGAAGGCGAGCGCCGCGCCCTGGAAGCCGGTCTCGACGCTGGCCGGGAGTTCCAGTTCGGCCTGCGCCTTGTGAATGGCACTCACCGCATCCCCCAGTGAAACCCCGGGGGCAAGGTTGAAGGAAATCGTCGCCGCCGGAAACTGGCCGATATGGTTGATCGCCAGCGGGGTCGGCTTTTCGACAATGCGTGCGACCGAGGAAAGCGGCACCTTGTTGCCACCCGCGGCAATGAGGTAAATCCCGTCCAGCGCGGCCAGTCCCTGCTGCATCTCCGGCTTCACTTCAAGCACGACGCGATACAGGTTGGACTGGGTGAAGATGGTCGAGATCAGGCGCTGCCCGAAGGCGTTGTAGAGCATGTTGTCGATGGCGACGGTGGTGATGCCCAGGCGTCCGGCGCTGGCCCGGTCGATTTCGACATAGGCCTGCAAGCCGTGATTTTGCGTATCGCTCGCCACGTCACGCAATTCGGGCAGCTGCGAAAAGCGATCGACCAGCTTCGGCACCCAGTAAGCGAGCTCGTCGGCGTGCGCGTCCTGCACGCTGAACTGGTACTGGGTACGGCTGACGCGATCCTCGATGGTCAGATCCTGCACCGGCTGCATGTAGGCTTCGATGCCCTCCACCCCTGCGAGCGCCTGCTGCAAACGCCGGATGACGCCGCTGGCGTCAGCATTGCGTTCCGCCTTGGGTTTGAGGTTGATCATCATGCGGCCGCTGTTGAGCGTGGTGTTGGCCCCGTCAACGCCGATGAAGGAAGAGAGGCTGGCCACCGCGGGGTCCTCAAGAATCACGTCGGCCACGGCCTGTTGGCGCTCGCTCATCGCGGCAAAGGAAATCGACTGCGGCGCTTCGGTGATGACCTGGATTGCGCCGGTATCCTGCACCGGGAAGAAGCCCTTGGGAACGATCAGATAAAGCCCCGCGGTCAGCACCAGCGTGGCAATGGCGACCAGCAGGGTTTTCCCCTGATGGCCCAGCACCCAGCGCAGACTCACCCCGTACCAGGCGATCATCGTCTCGAAAAACTCGCCGCTCACCCGATAAAAGCGTCCCTGACGTTCCGGCGGCGTGTGTTTCAGGAGGCGGGCGCACATCATCGGGGTCAGGGTCAGCGAAACCACGGCGGAAATCAGGATGGCCACGGCCAGCGTGATGGCAAATTCATGGAACAGCCGCCCGACAACGTCGCCCATGAAGAGGAGCGGGATCAAGACGGCGATCAGCGAGAAGGTGAGCGAAATAATGGTGAACGCGATCTGCTCCGAGCCTTTGAGCGCCGCTTCCATCGGTGATTCGCCCTCCTCGACGTAGCGGGCGATGTTCTCGATCATCACGATGGCGTCATCGACGACAAAGCCGGAGGCGATGGTCAGTGACATCAGGGTCAGGTTGTTGATGGAAAAACCGGCGAGATAAATGACGCCGAAGGTGCCGATCAGCGAGAGCGGCACCGCCACGCCGGGAATCACGGTCGCCGGCACATTGCGCAAGAAGACGAAAATCACCATGACCACCAGGGCGACGGCAAGGACCAGTTCGGTCTGGACATCATGCACCGAGGCGCGGATGGTCGTGGTGCGGTCGGTCAGGAGTTCGACTTCGACCGTTCCCGGCAGGGCCGAACGCAACTGCGGCAGGAGTTTCTTGATGCGGTCGACCGTCTCGATGACGTTGGCCCCCGGCTGGCGCTGGATATTGAGGATGATCGCCGGACTGCGGTTGGCCCAGGCCGCCAACCGCGAATTTTCTGCACCGTCGATCACGTCGGCGATGTCGGAGAGGCGAATCGGCGCGCCATTTTTCCAGACGATGATCAGATCGCGGTATTCTTCGGCGGATTTGAGCTGATCGTTGGCGTCGAGCGTCGAAGCGCGCAGCGGGCCGTCGAAACTCCCCTTGGGCATATTGACGTTGGCCGCCGCCACCGCCGTGCGGATATCGTCCAGGTTGAGGCCGTGCGAAGCAATCGCCTGGGGGTTCACCTGAACGCGCACCGCCGGACGCTGCCCGCCAGCGATGCTGACGAGGCCAACGCCGGGCAACTGCGAAATTTTCTGCGCCAGGCGGGTATCGACCAGGTCTTCGACCTTGGGCAAGGGCAGGGTGTTTGAGGTGATCGCCAGGGTGATGATCGGCGCATCGGCCGGATTCACCTTGCTATACACCGGCGGCATCGGCAGGTCGGTGGGCAGGAAAGAGGTGGCTGCGTTGATCGCCGCCTGAACCTGCTGCTCGGCCACGTCGAGTGTGAGCGAGAGCGTGAATTGCAGGGTGATGACCGACGCCCCCCCCGAACTCGACGAGGACATCTGCTTCAAACCTGGCATCTGGCCAAACTGGCGTTCCAGCGGCGCGGTGATCGACGAGGTCATCACATCCGGGCTGGCGCCGGGATAGAGCGTCATCACCTGGATGGTCGGGTAATCCACCTCCGGCAGCGCCGAAATCGGCATCAGCCGGTAGGCGAGCAGCCCCGCCAGCAGCAGCGCGACCATCAGCAGCGAAGTCGCCACCGGGCGATGAATGAACAGGCGGGAGGGGTTCATACGACAAACCTCGGCACAAGCGCCCTACCCGCCTTTGCGCTGAATGTATTTTTCATTTTTCCTCTTTGCCGCCCTTGCCCTTGCCTTCGCCACCCTTGCCTTTGCCTTCTCCGCCCTTGCTGCCGGCGCCCGGCGTGGTGACTTCGACCTTGGCCCCTTCGCGCAGTTTGTCGAGGCCGTCGGTCACCACCTGCTCACCGGCTGAAAGCCCCTGCTCGATGGCAACGACATCACCGGACGCCGGACCAGGAACCACAGGCCGGACGCTGACCGCACTTTCCGGCCCGACCACATAGACGAAACTTCCTTTGGTGCCGCGCTGCAAGGCGGCCAGCGGGATGAGCAAGGCTTCCTTGCGGGTTTCCACGCGCAGACGCACATTCACGAACTGGTTGGGAAAGAGGCGGTCATCGGCGTTGGCAAATTCGGCCTTGAGCTTGACCGTCCCGGTGGCGGTATCGATCTGGTTATCGACCGTCTGCAAATGCCCCGATGCCAGCTTCGCCTTGCCGTCACGCTCGAAGGCTTCGACCGTCAGCGACTCTCCGGCGCGCAGGCGTGAAACGACCGGCGAAAGGTTATCCGACGGAATCGTGAACAGCACGTTGATCGGCTGCGTCTGGGTAATCACCACCAGACCGGCGGCATCGCTGCTGCGTACCATGTTCCCGACATCAACCTGCCGCAACCCGAGGCGTCCAGCGAGTGGGGCAGTCACCTTGGTGAAGGAGAGTTGCAATTGCGCGCTATCGACCAATGCCTGATCGGCCTTGACCACCCCTTCGTACTGACGCACCTGCGCTTCCTGCACGTCAACCTGCTGTTTGGCGATCGAATCCTTGGCCAGGAGGCCGCGATAACGCTCCAGATCAAGCCGCGCATTGGCGAGCAGCGCCTGATCTCGCGCCAGTTGCCCGGAAACCTGGTCGAGTTGCGCCTGGAAAGGACGTGGATCGATTTCCGCCAGCACCTCCCCGGCCTTGACCCGCTCTCCTTCGCGGAAATTGATCCGCACCAGCTGCCCATCGACCCGGGGCTTGACCGTCACCGTATTGCGGGCCGTGACCGTCCCCAGAGCCGCCAGCGTGATATCGATATCGCCCGGCTTCACGACCACCGCCTGCACCGGAAACGGCCTGCCCGCACCCGGTTTGCCAGCGGGTGCCGCCGGCTCAGCCGTCGGACGCTGCCAAGCCCAGTACCCTGCCCCACCGAGCAGCAACAAACCGATTAGCCAGAGGATTTTTTTCATGTTGATTCCTTGTTTGTCCTGATACCGTCACCAATCTGGAAGCGAATCATACCCGCCCAGAAAACGCACAATGTTGCAGGTGAATTATCTTGCAATAAATATTTCTTCCCCAGGGTGAGTGAGGCAAACGCCCCGTCGGTTTTGTTCCTCACGCCTCACTCCTCCCTGCTTTTTCCCCCTAATCCGCACATGACTTCGTCACAAGCATGGTTGGCAAGAAGGGGGTTTCCTGTCCGGGGTTCAGGTGGCGCGGAATATCGAGGCAGACATTACCGGAAAAGCGGATACGACGAGTGCCGTCTTGCAGCACCTGTTCGCTCAGCACAAGCAGCGGTTTGCCAATGCGTCTGGACAGCGCTTCCAGAATGGGGCGGTCAAGCAGATCCGGGGTGTCAGGTGGTTCCGGCACCGTTTTCCTGGGGCCGAACAGCCCCGTGGCCGGGTGCTCACGGGCCAACTGCCGGGCCTGCTCGCGCAAGCTTTCCATATCCGGTACCGATGAGGGCGCTGACTGGACGGGGAAACGGGCTTCCGGCTCCTTGTCATGACGCAGCACAGGCGAACGCGGATGCTCGTCATGGGGCGACGCGAGCATTTTTCCGCTCACAGCGCCTGCCGGGCTGGAAAAGACGGCTGGTGGGCTGGTCTGATTTTTCGTCGGCGCAAGCACCATCCGCAGTACGCGCAGCGGCGCATCCACCGGCAAAGGCAAAGCGCCCACGCCCCACCGGCCAAACCCTGCAAGAATCAGCGCGTGGAGCAGGACAGAAACAAAAAACACAAGAGGCAGCCGGAGTTTCGGCATGGCGCAGGGTCGGTGAGGAAAAGATGCCCATTCTAATGGGGCGGAAAGATTCACACCGCATGGTTTTTCTCCTTCAGCTTTCACCCGGAAGCTCCCGTTGGTCGAGGTCCACGCCAACAAACGGCAAAATGAGGCAAACTCTGGGCTCTGCATGCCTTCGCTGTGAGCTTTCCCTGTGAAATCCCCCTCGCCTCCACTTGAACACACCGCCATTCCCTGGCTGCTGGCTGTTGCGCTGGCAACCACGGTGCCGCATGCCGGCCATCAACCCTGGTGGCTCATCGCGCTCGCGGGCAGCGTGCTGCTCTGGCGGGCCTGGTTATGGCAGGGTCACGCGGCGCTACCGAAACGCTGGTCTCTGGTGTTGCTGGTCATCATTGGCAGCGCGGGCATCGGCCTGGAATACCGCACGCTGTTCGGTCGCGATGCCGGCGTGGCCCTGCTGGTCTGCTTCATGGCGCTCAAGCAGATGGAAATGCGTACCCGGCGTGATGCGCTGGTAGTGATCATGCTCGGTTTCTTTTTGCTGCTCACCCACTATTTCTATTCGCAAAGCATCCCGACCGGCCTCTGGCTGCTCTGCGCCGCCACCCTGCTCACTGCCACGTTGATCCGCCTGCACGGCGGCGCGCAACCACTGCCCAGGCTGCTACGCTATGGCGGCCTGCTGCTGTTGCAAGCCCTGCCCTTCATGCTCATCCTGTTCCTGCTCTTTCCACGCATTCAGGGGCCTTTGTGGGGCATGCCCAAGGACGCCCATTCGGGGAAAACCGGCCTCTCCGACCAGATGTCACCGGGTTCGCTGAACAACCTGATCCAATCCGGTGAAATCGCTTTTCGCGCCCACTTTGCCGACGAAATACCGAGGCAGAACCAGCTTTACTGGCGCGGCCCGGTGCTCGACCGATACGATGGCCAGACTTGGCGCGCCGGGTTCAACACACAAACGCCTGCTCCGGCCTCCGTGCGCACCAGCGGGCAACAGGCAGGAATCGAGGCGCAGGGCCGCGCCATTCCCTACACGATCACGCTGGAAGCCCATAACCAGCGCTGGCTGCTGGCACTCGACCTGCCGCTGGAACTGCCGGAAAACGTCCGGCTCACGCCCAGCCTGGAGGCTCGTTCGCCGGAGCCGGTGATTTCCCGCACCCGTTTCAGCTTCACCTCTGCCGTTGATTACGTCGCCCGCCGCGAGGAACAGCCATTGCTGCTCAAACAGGCCTTGCAACTCCCCCCCGGCGGCAATCCGCGGGCGCGTGCGCTGACCGCCTCGTGGCAATCGCTCGGGACGCCGGAAGCCATCTCCAGCGCGGCCTTGCGGCTTTTCCGGCAGGAGGAGTTCTTCTACACGCTGCGCCCACCCCTGCTCGGCGAACAGGCCATCGACGATTTTCTCTTCGGTACCCGGCGCGGCTTCTGCGAACACTTTGCCGCAGCCTACGTCTTTCTGATGCGTGCGGCGGGTGTTCCGGCGCGGGTGGTCACCGGCTATCAGGGCGGCGAGATCAATCCAGTGGATGGTTATCTCATCGTGCGCCAGTCCGACGCTCACGCCTGGGCGGAAATCTGGGTGGCCGGAAAAGGCTGGCGGCGCGTTGACCCGACTGCCGCCGTTGCGCCATCACGGATCGAACGCGGCATCAACGCCGCGCTACCGGCGGGCGATCCGCTACCGGCCTTGATCCGTCTTGATGTTGACCTCCTGCTCAAGCTGCGTTACCGCTGGGAGGCGATCAACAACAGCTGGAACCAGTGGGTACTCGGTTACAACCCGCAGCGGCAACGTGAGGCGCTCTCCCGCCTCGGCTTCCGCGACCCCGACTGGCGCAGCATGAGCGCCGCCCTGGCCACGCTGTGCGGAGCCGCCCTGCTGATCGTCACCATCTGGACACTGTTCCAGCGCCGCAGGCTGACCCCGGCGCAGCGGCTCTGGCAGCGTTTCTGTCAGCGCCTGGCCAACCAAGGCATCGTCCGCGCCCCCTGGGAAGGCCCGTTTGACTTCGCCGAACGCATCGCCCGCGAACGCCCCGAACTCGCCCTGCTGGCCCATCAGGCTGCCGGGCATTACGCTGAACTGCACTACGGCATGGGCGGCACGGAAAACCTGCTTGGCTTGAAGGCCTGTGTGGCGTTCAGGCCCCCTGCCTGATAATATAACTTTAGTTATAACATTGAACCGGAGGCAGATCATGCACACACTCAAAATCACTCGCATCGGCAATTCACTGGGAGTCATTCTGCCCAAGGAGATGTTGGCCCGCCTGGGCGCAGAAAAGGACGATACGCTGTATGCCACCGAATCGCCCAAGGGCTTTTCGCTCACCCCCTACAACCCCGAAGTTGCCCGGCAGGTTGCCGCGGGACGTGAATTCATGCGCGAATACCGTGACACCTTCAACGAACTGGCCAAATGACATGTTCGTCTGGATCAACCACGATGCCTTGCTTTTGCTGCACGATGAAAGCTTGGCGCTGCATGGCGGTTCGGGCGGAATGCGGGATGTCGGGCTGTTTGAATCCGCGCTTTACCGCCCGGAAAACCTTGCCGTCTACGGTACCCCGGATGTTTTTGATTGTGCTGCCGCCCATGCGTACGGCTTGACCAAAAACCATCCTTTCGTCGACGGAAACAAGCGCGTCGCCTTCCTCGCCTGCGGGCTTTTTCTGTATCTCAATGGCTATCGTCTGACCGCATCGCAAGTGGAGGCAACATTGACCATGCTCGCCCTGGCTGCCGGAGAACTGGGCGAGTCCGCCTTCGCCGACTGGCTACGACAACATACAGTCTCAATCTGAGCGCCGGCGGAAAGAAAAACCGGCAGCCTTGCCAATTAAAGCTGGTGCTTTCATGTCGCACTGACGCACATTAAGGAAAAACCCATGCCCGAGAAAACGAAGATTTTTCTGAACCAGACCCGGTTTTTCAACGCACCGACGACCAGCGTCGATGATTTTTCGCAGCGCGAACTGGCCAAAGCGCTCGCCTTTCACCGTTCGATGCCCGCTTATGCGCCGACGCCGCTGCTCAGTCTGAACCGGCTTGCCTCGGCACTGGGCGTCGGCAGCATTCATATCAAGGACGAATCCAAACGCTTTGGCCTGAAAGCCTTCAAGGTGCTGGGCGGGGCTTACGCGATGGCGCGCCATATTGCGGAGCGGCTTGGTGAGGATATCGCGCAACTGCCCTTCGAGGTGATGACCAGTGCGGCGGTACGCCAGAAGATCGGCGAAGTGGTCTTCGCCACGACCACTGACGGCAATCATGGACGCGGCGTGGCGTGGACGGCACGGCAATTGCAGCAGAAAGCCGTTGTTTATATGCCCAAAGGGTCTTCCCCGGAACGCCTGAACGCCATTCGCGCCGAAGGGGCGCAAGCGGAAATTGTCGACATGAACTATGACGCAGCCGTGCGCTTGACGGCAGAACGGGCGCGCCAGCACGGCTGGCAGGTGGTTCAGGATACAGCCTGGGAAGGTTATGAAAAGATCCCCTTGTGGATCATGCAGGGGTACGGCACGCTGATGCTGGAGGTATTTCAGCAATTGCATGCCGTCCCGCCAACGCACATCATCGTCCCGGCGGGTGTCGGCTCGCTGGCAGCAGCAGTACAGGCCGCTGTCACGGCCGCTTATGGTGCGGAGCGCCCGAAAGTCATCGTTGCCGAAGCCCGGGCGGCGGATTGCCTGTACCGTTCGGCGCTCGGCCAGAGCGGTGAAGCGGTCGCCGTCGAGGGTGATCTGGCCACGGTCATGGCCGGGCTGTCTTGTGGGGAGGCCAATACCATCGCCTGGAAAATCCTGCGTGATTACACCGACGCCTTTGCTTCCTGCCCGGATTATGTCGCTACCCGAGGCATGCGGATTCTCGCCAGCCCGCTGCCCGGCGATCCGGCCGTGGTTTCCGGCGAATCGGGCGCCGTCACGCTAGGCCTTCTTTCCCTGCTCATGCAATCACCGGCGCTGGCCGCCGAACGGGAGGCGCTGGGCCTTGATGCTTCATCACGCGTGCTGGCGATCAGCAGTGAAGGCGACACCGACCCACAGCGTTACCGCGACATTGTCTGGGATGGAGAAATCCCCAGCTTCGGTAAGTTCTGACGAAACTACATTTTCCGTCGGAACAGAGTACGCGATTTCATTATTCGGGCTACAGCCGCCTCCCGGCGACAGTTACAATAGGACTCCCGTCATGCCACCGTGACTGGCAGACAGGACTATATTCTCGACCCATCATTTTTCAGGAGTCTTTCATCATGAAACATCGCTGTATCGCCACCCCCGACGCACCAGCCGCCATCGGCCCCTATGTGCAGGCCACGGCCCTGTGCAACCTCATTTTCACTTCCGGACAGATTCCGCTCGATCCGGCGACGATGAATATCGTCGAAGGGGGCATCGCCGAACAGACCGAACAGGTCATGAAGAATCTGCTGGCGGTCTTGAAAGCCGCCGGTTCATGCCCCGGCAATGTGCTGAAAACCACCTGCTTCCTGCAGGACATGAAGGATTTTGCCGCGTTCAATGAAATTTATGCCCGCTACTTCCCCAATCCCTCGCCTGCCCGCTCCTGCGTCCAGGTTGCCCGCTTGCCCAAGGATGTGCTGGTTGAAGTCGAGGCGATTGCCTATCCCGAAGCCTGAGCGATCAGGTGCGCTCTGAAGGCGGTGCGACCTTGAACACTTCGGCCAGCGTCGTGATCCCGGCCGCCACCTTCATTGCGCCGGAAATGCGCAGGGGTTTCATGCCTTCGCGATAGGCGAGATCGCGGATTTTTGCGATGTCGTTCTGCTCGCTGACGGCCTGCTTCATGTCCGGTGAAAGCATCAGGATTTCGTAGAGGCCGACCCGGCCGCGATAGCCGGTCATGCGGCAGTCCAGACAACCCACCGGATGGTGGAATTTCGTCGGCCGGTTGGCTTTCCACGGGGCCACCAGGCGATCCCACAGGGCTTCATCCTCCGCCGTCGCCGGGGCGGAACGCTTGCAGTTCGGGCACAGCACGCGCACCAACCGCTGTGCCATCACCCCCAGCACCGTGGCACTGATCAGATAGGGCGGCAACCCCAGGTCGAGCATCCGCGTCATGGCCGAAGGCGCATCGTTGGTATGCAGCGTGGAGAGCACCAGGTGGCCGGTCAGCGCCGCCTGAATGGCGACTTCGGCAGTTTCCAGATCGCGGATTTCGCCGACCATGATGATGTCCGGATCCTGCCGCATCAGCGCCCGCACCCCTTCGGCAAAGCCCAGATCAATCGCATTCTGCACCTGCATCTGGTTGAAGGAGGGCTCGACCATTTCGATCGGGTCTTCGATGGTGCACACGTTGACTGCTGGCGTCGCCAGTTGTTTCAGAGTCGAATACAGGGTCGTCGTCTTGCCCGAGCCGGTCGGCCCGGTGACCAGAATGATGCCGTTGGGGCTGCCGGACATGGTTTTCCAGCGTGCCTGGTCGTCGTCGGTAAACCCGAGTTCGGAAAAGTTGCGAACCAGCACCTCGGGATCGAAAATGCGCATCACCAGTTTTTCGCCAAAGGCCGTCGGCAGGGTCGACAGGCGCAGTTCGGCCTCCATGCCGTCGACGGTGCGCGTCTTGATCCGCCCGTCCTGCGGGCGACGTTTTTCCACGAGATCCATGCGCCCGA
>CAYMYD010000008.1:0-24286 GCA_964394535.1 uncultured Propionivibrio sp.
ATGGTATGAGCCGTATAACGCCAGAAATGGCTTTGCGCTTGTCTAAAGCACTAGGTCGAAGCCCCGAAAGTTGGCTTGCGATGCAAGACAACCATGATCTTTGGCAAGCCAAGCAAAGTTTAGACCTTGGACGTGTGCAAAAGCTTGAATTGCAGCCTGCCTGACAATTCCTTCCAGCGGACTGACAAGGCAACCACTGAAGTCAAACGTTAGAATTAAAATCTCATGGCTAAGATACATACCCACTATGACAATCTCAAGGTGGCGCGCAATGCTCCGCCGGAGGTCATCCGTGCAGCCTACAGAACACTCTCTCAGAAATTTCACCCAGATCGAAACCCCAATAATGCTGAAGCAGCAAGGATTATGGCGATCATCAACACCTCCTATGAAGTGTTGTCCGACCCCAATAAACGTCGCGAGCACGACTTATGGGTGACCCAACAAGAGAAATTATCGCAGCAACCGCCAAAGTCAAATAGTTCACTCCGATCAATACAGCAACAAGATACGCCTTCGCCACCACCACAAAAAACAGCCTCTGGTGGAGGAAGCTGGATTGTTTATGGAGTCGTGTCTTTCTTCATTTGGATTTGGATAAACGACAAGCCAAGTACACCTCCATCGAGGCCGAAGCCATATCAAGCAAGTCCTGCTCCGCCAGTGCGGTCCCAATATGTAAGACCAACCGCTGCACCAAACGGGCAATCTTGGCCAGTTTCTGCTGGTTATGTTAACGGCTATCAGCATCTACATGCTAATGGTCTGTCTTCTGTTACGGTCGATAACAGCCGAAACAACTCTGATGTTTTTGTCAAGCTGGTATCACTGGATAGTGCGCGGGCCTATCCAGTCCGTCATTTCTTCATACCAGCGTTTGGAAGCTTTACCTTACATAACGTGACGGCGGGTAGTTACGATATTCGTTATCGTGATCTAGGCAATGGTGGTCTGTCTCGTTCAGAAGCATTTGGTCTTGAGGAAATTCCGACTTATAACGGTACTCAGTTCAGCAATATCTCCATAACGTTATACAAAGTTCAGCATGGCAACATGCAAACCTATGGCCTTTCCGAAACAGAGTTTTGAAGGATAGTCGTAAAAACCGTGTAGAAAATCGGGCCAGACCAGAATAGCGCCAGGTTAACGATTTTTGCATGATGAGTGCTGTGGCAATCGAGGAGTAATTGTTTGTTTTAATGGAAATATCAGATTTGGAGCAAGGTGGTCGTACTGATGAACCGGCTTAACTTAGCACCATTCTGGTCTATCCTCTATTTTCGTTCCTAAAAGGATATGGAAAAATTGGTTTTAGCTTACAATCATCCCCACGAAGGTATTTATTTATACGACCCGGGAGAGCAGCATCAAGACTCACTCTTTTTATATTTTTGGGTGTATAATAGAGTAACGATTCGCCTTATAGAGAAAAGCAAAGTTAGTCATTTTTTGTCAGGCTTCGAGAATTACATCGACGTATATTTGACGCGCACTGCACTTCAACGTTACGAAAACTGGTTACGCCATATTAAATCGCCCAAGTGTAACGATTTTAAGGGAGTTGACGACGGGGGCATGCGTCGAGACAGCAGTGGTCGTCTTGCAGATGCCAATGGTAATACCTGGTTCGGGTATTACGATAACCTCTACAGTACTGGGAGTTGGCGAGCTTATACGCCTTATGATTGAGAAGCTCAACAAGGAAAATCGGTGACAGTCCCCCTTTTCCAATAAAATCCTGAGCAAGATTTCTCCTCCCTGTATTCCGCTTTCTTTACGCTATCTTCTCTGTCTATGCTTTTCCGCCCACGCCTGATACTGTTCTGCATACGGAAAACATGATTTTAGTAGCTACGCTTAAAGTGTTGCGTAATCGTAATCGTGCGTAGGGTGAGCTGCTGCTGGCCCTTGCTCATTCCCAACATGCGTACAATTACGCCGCAAGCGACTAATCGTACCTACGGTTCCTCTGCGGTTGGTTTTGACCTCCCGTTACTGGCGTCGCGTATAATTTGGCACGGACAAAGGGGTACGGAGGGGAGAAATCCTCGTCGAGCCCGGGTGATTGAACAGACAAAGGACAAATCATGCTTGATATTCAACTGCTGCGAACCAATATCGACGCGGTCAGCGAACGGCTTGCTGCACGTGGCTACACGCTCGATACGGCGACTTTCCAGAAGCTCGAAGCCGAGCGCAAGACCTTGCAGACGCGCACCCAGGAGTTGCAATCTTCGCGCAACACGCTGTCGAGGCAGGTCGGCCAGCTCAAGAGCAAGGGCGAGGATGCTTCCGCCGTGATGGCCGAAGTGGCCGCGCAGAAAAGCGAACTCGAGGCCTGCGAAGCCCGCTTGGGCGAACTGCTGAAGGAAATGGACAGCTTCGTGGCGACCATCCCCAATCTGCCGCAGGAAAGCGTGCCGGTCGGCAAATCGTCGGATGACAACGTTGAAATCCATCGCTGGGGAACGCCGCGCCGTTTCGATTTCACGCCCAGGGATCACGTCGATCTCGGTGCCGCGCTCGGGCAGCTTGATTTTGAAACCGCCGTGAAGATTTCCGGCGCACGTTTCTCCCTGATGAAAGGCCCGCTGGCCCGGCTGCATCGCGCCATCGCCCAGTTCATGCTCGACACCCATACCGGCGAACACGGCTACACCGAAATTTATTCGCCCTACCTGGTCAATGCGGCGAGCATGTACGGGACCGGCCAGTTGCCCAAGTTCGATGCCGATCTCTTCAAGGTGCCGCGCCCGGATGCCGAACCCTTGTACCTGATTCCCACCGCCGAAGTGCCGGTGACCAACATCGTGCGTGACCTCATTCTGGCGCAGGAGGCACTGCCGCTGAAGATGGTCTGCCATACGCCGTGTTTCCGCTCGGAAGCCGGTTCCTACGGCAAGGATGTGCGCGGGATGATCCGCCAGCACCAGTTTGACAAGGTGGAACTGGTGCAGATCGTCAAGGCGGAAAATTCCAACGCCGCCCACGAAGAACTTACCCGCCACGCCGAAATCATCCTCGAAAAACTGGAGCTGCCGTATCGCCGCGTCGTGTTGTGCACGGGCGACATGGGCTTTTCGTCGGCCAAGACCTATGATCTGGAAGTCTGGCTGCCGGCGCAGGATACCTATCGCGAAATTTCTTCCTGCTCGAACTTCGAGGCTTTCCAGGCGCGGCGCATGCAGGCCCGTTGCCGCAACGACAAGGGCAAGACCGAACTCACGCATACGCTCAACGGCTCCGGTCTCGCCGTGGGCCGGACATTGGTGGCGATCATGGAAAACAACCAGTGCGCCGATGGCCGTATCGCCATCCCGGCGGCCTTGCGTCCCTATATGGGCGGTGCGGAATTCATCGCCTAGCAGCGGCAGTGCTTTTGTCCCTTCCTGACTGGCTGGCCCATCTCGAACGCCTGCATCCCAAAGGGGAGCGCGGCATCGAGCTTGGGCTGGAGCGCGTGGTTCGCGTCCAGGCGGCACTCGGACAGGTGCAGCATTGTCCGGTGATCATCGTCGGCGGCACCAATGGCAAGGGGTCGACCTGTGCCTTTCTGGAAGCCTTTTACCGTGCGGCAGGTTATCGCGTTGGCTGTTACACCTCGCCGCACCTTCTCGATTACAACGAAAGGGTGCGCATCGACGGTGTGCCGATTGACGATGAATCCTTGTGCGCGGCCTTCGCCCGGGTCGAGGCGGCGCGGCAGGTAGCGGGGGCGGTGGCGCTCACCTATTTCGAGTTCGGCACCCTGGCGGCGTGGGAGGCCTTTGCCGCAGCTCGGATCGAGGTGGCGATTCTTGAAGTGGGGCTGGGCGGGCGGCTCGATGCCGTGAATGCCTATGCGCCCGATTGCGCCATCGTCACCGGCATTGCGCTCGACCATACCGCCTGGCTGGGGACGACGCGGGAGGCCATCGGCTTCGAGAAGGCCGGGATCTATCGCGCTGGCAAACCGGCGATCTGCGCGGATGGCGATGCACCACAAAGCCTGCTGGCGCATGCCACGAACATTGCCGCTGACCTGCACCTTGTCGGGCGCGATTACACCCTGACGCCGACGGAGTCGGGCTGGTCCCTGAGCAGCCGCTTTGGCGTCCTGAACGATTTGCCGCGACCGGCGCTGGTCGGTGATTATCAGCTGGGCAATGCGGCAGCGGCGCTGCTTGCCGTCCAGGCCTTGCAGGCACGTCTGCCGGTTGCCGTGTCGGCAATGCAGGCGGCCTTGCGCGCAGTGCGCCTCCCAGGGCGTTTCGAGCAGGTGAGTGAACGACCGGCTGTGTTTCTCGACGTGGCGCACAATCCGCAGGCGCTGGCTGCGCTGGTGCGCAATCTGGACGCGCAGCCTGTTCGCGGCCGCACGCTGGCCGTGGTCGGGATGCTGTCGGACAAGGATATTCCCGGTGCGCTGGCGGCCTTGGCGGGCAAGGTCGATGTGTGGCTGCTGGCGGCGCTGGATGTGCCGCGTGGCGCATCGGTGGCGGTGCTGGAAAGCGCGGTGGCAGGGTTGGGCGGGCGTGTCGAATCCTTCGCTTCACCGGAACAGGCTTTTCAACAGGCTGTCGGGCTGGCCGGGGGAGATGATAGAATTGCCGCCTTTGGTTCCTTCTACACGGTGGCGGCTGTTCGGCGTTTCCTGCAAAACCGTGAGTAATGGCCGTTTACGCGGTATCTAATTTTTAGCTTCAACTGAATCTGATGTCTCCTTCCTCTGCTGACGTGGATCTCCAACTGAAAAAGCGGGCGCGTCGCCGCCTGATCGGTGCTGTCGCCTTTGCCGGTCTGGCGGCCGTGGTGTTGCCGATGGTCATGGACGACGAACCCAAGCAGCAGATTCAGGAAGTGCAGATTCGCATTCCGGGGCAGGATCAGACGCCGTTTGCGCCCAAACTGGCCAAAGCGCCTGTCGCCAGCGAAGCGCCTGCCAGTCCTCCACCCGCCAAGGCGGAAACACCGCCCCCTGCGCCGGTCAGCAAAGCGGCAGAAAAGCCGGTGGAAAAACCGGCAGCACCGGAAAAAGTGGAAAAGACAGAAAAGACGGAGAAGGTTGAGAAAGCACCCGCCCCGCCCGCACCCAAGCCTGCCGAAAAAACCGTCGACAAAGCGCCTGTCGACAACAGCGAGGCGCAACGCGCCGCCGCGATTCTGGCCGGCAAGCCGGTTGAGCCGCGTGACAAGCCCGCCGCAGCGGCGAACGGCAACGGACAGTTCGTCATCCTCATCGGTGCCTTTGCCAATCCGGCGAACGTCAAGCAGTTGCAGAGCAAGATCGGCGAAATGGGCATCAAGGTCTTTACCGAGCCGCTGGAATCGCCCGGCGGCACCAAAACCCGCGTCCGTGCCGGTCCTTTCCCCAATCGCGAAGCGGCCGACAAGGCGCTGGAAAAGATCAAGCGTATCGGCGTCAATGGTGTTGTGGCGGCCAAGCAATGAATGATGGCAAGCGGATGGAGCAGGGCGGCGCGGGCCAGGTGGCTTGCGGCAAGCATTCCGACTCGAAACGCTTCCTGTGCCCAAGGGCTTCCCGTTTCCCCTTCCAAAAATGACTTACTTTGACTACGTCATCATCACCATCATGCTGGCCTCGATGTTGCTGGGAGTCTGGCGCGGGGTGGTGGGCGAGATCATCGCCCTGACGGCCTGGATACTGGCGTTCCTGGCGGCCCGTTGGTTCGGGGCAGAGGTGGCGCAGGCCTTTTTTACCGGCATTGTCGATCCGGTGCTGCGTCTGGTGGCCGCCTGGGTGACGATTTTCGTTGTCGTGCTGATCCTGATGGCGCTGTTGCGACTGGCGGTGCGCGGCTTGCTCAAGGCGCTGGGCCTCTCTCTCAGCGACCGGTTGCTCGGCATTATTTTCGGTGCAGTGCGCGGCTTGGCGATTGTGCTGGCGCTGGTGATTGTCGGTGGCATGACCTCCTTGCCGAAAGAAAAATGGTGGGCTGGCGCGTATTTTTCGGCCCCGCTGGAAACTGCCGTACTGGCGTGTCGCCCCTGGTTACCACCGGACATTTCAAAACGGATTCGCTTTCAGAGATAAGGAGTGAGGAGAAAAGTTAGCGGCCTTTTTCTCACGCCTTATTCCTCTCTTCCATCCAACATTCAAGGAACAATCATGTGCGGGATTCTCGGGGTTGTCGCAACCACGCCGGTTAACCAGTTGCTCTACGATGGCCTGATGGTTTTGCAGCATCGCGGGCAGGATGCGGCGGGCATTGTCACCGGCGACGGTGGTGCTTTCCACATGCACAAGGCCCCCGGTCTGGTGCGTGATGTGTTCCGCACGCGCAACATGCGTGCGCTGCCGGGCAACATGGGGATCGCGCATTGTCGCTATCCGACCGCCGGCTCGCCGCAGGATTCTTCCGAATCGCAACCTTTCTACGTCAATTCGCCCTTCGGTCTGGTGCTCGCGCACAACGGCAATCTGACCAACACCCGGCAATTACAGGAAGAAATGTTCCACCAGGATTTGCGGCACATCAACACCAGCTCCGATTCCGAAGTGTTGCTCAATGTGCTGGCGCACGAATTGCAGGAGTCGGCGACCGGCTTCCGGCTCGATCCTGAAACCATTTTCTCGGCGGTGGTCGGGGTGCATCGGCGCTGCAAGGGGGCTTATGCGGTGGTTGTGCTGATCGCCGGTTACGGTCTGCTGGCCTTCCGCGATCCGCACGGTATCCGGCCGCTGGTGATTGGTGAGCATGACACGCCCAAGGGCAAGGAGTATCTGGTGGCTTCGGAGTCGGTGGCGCTCGATACGCTCGGCTTCCGTGCCCTGCGTGATGTCGCGCCGGGCGAGGCGATTTTTATCGACATGGAACGTCGCATGCATCAACGTCAGTGCGCGGATCAGCCGCTGCTTTCGCCGTGCATTTTCGAATACGTCTATTTGGCGCGCCCGGACTCGGTGATGGACGGCGTTTCGGTTTATGAAGCCCGGCTGCGCATGGGCGAGCATCTGGCCGACCGCGTGGCGGAAAAAATTCCGGTCAGCGAAATCGACGTGGTCATTCCGATTCCCGATTCCAGCCGCCCGTCGGCAATGCAACTGGCGCAGCGTCTGGGTCTTCCCTATCGCGAAGGCTTCGTGAAAAACCGCTATATCGGACGCACCTTCATCATGCCCGGCCAGTCGATCCGCAAACGTTCGGTGCGGCAGAAGCTGAATACTGTCGGCCAGGAATTTGCCGGTAAACGCGTCCTGCTGGTCGACGATTCGATCGTGCGCGGGACAACCAGTCAGGAAATCGTCGAAATGGCCCGTGCCGCCGGTGCGGTCAAGGTCTATTTCGCCTCGGCTGCGCCCCCCGTCATCTTTCCCAACGTCTACGGCATCGACATGCCGACGCGCGGCGAGTTGATCGCCAACGGGCGCACACACGATGAAATCTGTCGTGAAATTGGTGCCGATGCGCTGGTCTTCCAGAAACTAGCAGCACTCAAGGCCTCAATCAGTGCGCTGCAACCCACGCTGAGCCATTTCGACTGTTCGTGTTTCGACGGCGAGTATGTGACTGGCGACGTGACTGCGGAATACCTGGATCTCATCGAGTACGCCCGCCTGAGCCGCATGGCGACACCGGGCGATGCGGGTGAATCGCGCCAGTTGAACCCGGCGGGATAGCGCTTTTTTGCCGATGATCCCCGATTATTGGCATGAGGCCTGTGGCGCGCTGGCGCAGGACGATCCGGTCATGGCGGCGATTATCGCCGCGTGTGGCGAAGAAACGCTGGTTTCTCGCGGTGACCCTTTCGGCACCTTGCTGCGCTCCATCGTCGGGCAGCAGATTTCAGTCAAGGCCGCTGACAGCATCTGGGCGCGCTTTGCTGTCGCACTTCCGGTGCTGACGCCCGATGCCGTGTTGCAGACTGATGCAGAAGCGTTGCGTTGCTGTGGGCTTTCTGCGCGCAAGGTCGAATACATGGGCGATCTGGCGCGGCACTTTGTCGAAGGGCGCATTCAGCCCGGGCGCTGGGCGGCGATGAGCGATGCGGAAATCATCGCCGAACTGACTGCCGTGCGTGGCATCGGCCTGTGGACGGCGGAAATGTTCCTGATTTTCAATCAGTTGCGAGCCGATGTCTGGCCGCTTGACGACATCGGTCTGCAAAAGGCCGTGGCTCGCCATTACCTTTCCGGCGAACGCCCGACACGGCGGCAACTGGCGGATTTTGGCGAACGCTGGCGTCCCTGGCGCTCGGTGGCGACCTGGTACCTGTGGCGCAGCCTGGACCCCTTGCCGGTCGAATATTGAACGGGGGGCGTGTGAAACGTGAGAAATCAGGCGCTTCGTGCTTTGTAACGAGAAAACCAATCCGGGATCGACTGCTACCGGCAGGGTTCTCCACATTTCACCTTTCACTTTTCACAGCATTTCAGGCTTACCTTGCCGAAAGCGGCAGTCCGAAAACCTTGTCGAATACCCAGGTAAAGGCAATGGTGTAGATGAAGAAAAAGATCAGCAGCCCCAGATCCGCGAGGAAGGCTTCCAGCAGGGAGATTTTCAGCCACCAGGCCATGATTGGCACCAGAATGAAGACCAGCCCGCCCTCAAAGCCGATGCCGTGCATGGTACGCCGCCACGGCGAACGCCCTTTCACGGTCTGACGGCGTTCCCAGAACTCGAACATCGTGTTGAACAGGTAATTCCAGGCCAGGGCGATGCTGGACATGAGTATCGAGAGCAAGAGGGTGGATTGCATGGGGGCTTCAAACAGGTAGGCCAGAACCGGGAAGGTGGCCAGGACGGCAAAGAATTCGTACAAAATGGCCTGTACGACACGACGGGTTCTGGGTGACATGGCTTTCATCAGAGAAATGACGGTGGAGGGCAAAAGGGTGCAAGTTTAACAGCCAGTTGCCGGTGGATTGGCCTGTTTTCTTGCCGCTTCCCGGCTTTCTTCTTACACTGTCGCTCTTTCCGTTACCGCATTTGCGAAAGAAAAAAGAAAATGTCCCGTCCGATTCAGGCCCGTATCGACCTTGCCGCCCTTCGTCACAACTATCTGCTCGCCCGTCGTCAGGCCGCACCGGCCAGGATCTGGGCGGTGGCGAAGGCCAATGCTTACGGGCATGGTCTGTTGCGGGTGGCGAAGGCGCTGGAAGATGTTGCCGACGGCTTTGCGCTGCTGGATCTGGCCGATGCGGTACGCTTGCGCGAGGCCGGTTTTCGCCAGCCAATTCTCCTGCTCGAAGGCTTTTTTGATCCGGACGATCTCACTCTCTGTGCGGAATACGGGCTGATTGCTGCCGTGAATCGCTTTGAACAGTTGCAGATGCTTCGTGCCGCCGCGTTGCCGGTGCGCCTGCCGATTTATCTGAAGCTCAATACCGGCATGAACCGTCTGGGTTTTCAGCCCGAAGAAATGCCCGCCGTGCGCCGCGAACTGGCGCTGACCCCGTCGATTGGTGCGATTACCCTGATGACGCACTTTGCCGAGGCCGATGGCGGGCGCGGCATCGACTGGCAGGTGGAACGCTTCCGGCGTGTCCTTGCCGATTGGCCGGAGGCCGCCGGTTTTCCCGTTTCAATGGACAATTCGGCCGCCATGCTGCGCTATCCGAAAACCACGGGGGACTGGGTGCGTCCCGGTCTGATCCTCTACGGGGGCAGCCCCTTCACCGACGAGGATGCCGCCAGCCTGGGCCTGAAGCCGGTGATGACGCTGGAAAGCCGCATTCTGGCGGTGCAGGAAATCCGTACCGGCGAACGGATCGGTTACGGCGGCGATTTTGTCGCCGGCAAGCCGATGCGCGTCGGCGTTGTCGCCTGCGGCTATGCCGATGGTTATCCGCGCCATGCGCCGAGTGGTACGCCGATTCTGGTGGATGGGCAGCGCAGCATCACGCTGGGCAAGGTGTCGATGGATCTGCTGGCCTGTGATCTCACCGACCTGCCGGAAGCCGGTATCGGCAGTCCGGTCGTGTTGTGGGGCGAGGGCCTGCCTGCCGATGAAGTCGCCGCCGCAGCCGGAACGGTCAGCTACGAGCTTTTCTGCGCGCTGGCGACGCGAGTGCCGGTGGTCGAAAGCGCGTAAAAAGTAGTGAAACGTGAAAAGTGAAAGGTGAAATGTGGAAAACCATGCCGGTAGCACCTGTTTCCAGATTGGTTTTGGCTTTCGCTGCGCGAAGCGCCTGATAATTCACGTTTCACGTTTCACGTTTCACATTTCACCTTTCACAAGGTAAACCCTGACATGGCCAAGGCAAAAACCATTTATGCCTGCACCGAATGCGGTGCCAGTGCGTCCAAATGGCAGGGGCAATGTCCGGGCTGCGGGGTGTGGAACACGCTGGTCGAAACCGTGGAGGAAACAAGCGCCAGCAGTGGCAAGCGCTTTGCCGCCCTGAGCGGTACCTCGCGCCTGCAAGTGCTCGCGGAGATCGAGGCACGCGAGGAAGACCGCCTGCCGACCGGTATCAGCGAATTTGACCGGGCGCTCGGTGGCGGCCTGGTCGCGGGTGGCGTGGTGTTGATTGGCGGCGATCCGGGCATCGGCAAGAGTACCCTGCTGTTGCAGGCGCTGGAGGCGCTCTCGGCGGGGCATCATGTGATTTATGTGAGTGGTGAGGAATCCGGCCAGCAAATCGCCTTGCGCGCCCGCCGCCTGTCGCTCGCCACGCGGCAGTTGAAGCTGCTGGCTGAAATCAATCTGGAGAAAATCCTCGGCGTCCTGCAGGCGGAAAAGCCCGAAGTGGCGGTGATCGACTCGATCCAGACGCTGTGGTCGGATCAGCTTTCCTCCGCACCCGGATCGGTGGCGCAGGTACGTGAATGCGCGGCGCAACTGACCCGGCTGGCCAAGCAGAGCGGCACGACGATCATCCTGGTCGGTCACGTCACCAAGGAGGGCGCACTGGCCGGGCCGCGCGTGCTCGAACACATCGTCGATACCGTGCTCTATTTCGAGGGCGACACCCATTCCAGTTTCCGCCTGATCCGGGCGGTCAAGAACCGCTACGGCGCAGTCAATGAAATCGGCGTCTTCGCCATGACCGACAAGGGGCTGAAAGGCGTCAACAATCCCTCGGCGATGTTTCTGTCACGGCATGGGCAGGAGGTGCCGGGTTCCTGTGTGCTGGTTACGCAGGAAGGTTCGCGGCCGCTGCTGGTCGAAATCCAGGCGCTGGTCGATCAGGCGCATGGCAACCCGCGTCGGCTGACGGTCGGCCTTGACGCGCAGCGACTGGCCATGCTGCTTGCCGTGCTGCATCGCCACGCCGGGATTGTCTGCTTCGATCAGGACGTTTTCGTGAATGCCGTCGGCGGGGTGAAGCTGACCGAACCGGCGACCGATCTGGCGGTCATGCTGGCGATCATTTCCTCGCTCCGCAGTCGCCCCCTGCCGGGCAAACTCGTTGTTTTTGGCGAGGTCGGCCTGGCTGGCGAGATTCGCCCGGCACCGCGCGGGCAGGAGCGTCTGAAGGAAGCCGCCAAACTCGGCTTCACCCGCGCACTGATCCCCGAAGCCAACAAGCCGAAGCAGGTGATTGGCGGCATGGAAATCATCGCGGTGAGCCGGGTTGAGGAGGCAGTGGCGCATTTGCGCGGAGTGGACTGAGGCCGGGTTTTACCCTTTTCTTTGGCGACCTATTTCCAGGGCATGACTGGCACTGTCGAAATGCTGTTGGCCGGGGCGCCGTCGATCAGTTTGCGGCTGATGGCCAGATAGACCAAGGTGCGGTTGGCTTCATCCCATAGTCGTGTGACCTTGGTCTCCTTGAAGAACATCGAGGTGTCCTGGGTGAATACCGAGGCTTCCTTGGGCATTTTTTCCGGCAGGGTGATCGGGCCGGTCTGGCGGCAGGCGAGGGAAAATTGTGAAGGATCCTGCGCCATGCCGAGCGAGCCACTGACGCCGCCGGTGCGCGCCTGACTGACGTGGCAGGTCACCCCCGGTATCTTGGGGTCATGGAAGGATTCGACACAGACCTTGTGATTGGCGCCGAGCAGCTTCCATTCGGTGGTCACGCAGCCGACTTTTTCTGCCCAGGCGGGCAGGGCAAGGGCGGCAAGCAGAAACAAGGCGGGCAGGGCAGGGCGCATCAGCGTTGCTCTTTCAGGGATTTGAAGAAAATCGGGAAATAGCGGGGAGCCGCACGATAATATTTATTCACCAGCTTCATGTACGTCCCGTCTTTCTTCAGGCCGGTGAAAAACGTGTTGAAGGCTTCGCGCAGGGCAGGCGAGCTTTTCCGGAAAGCGGCGGCGGTGTCCTGTTCTTCTGAAATGGGGCCGATGACCTTGACCTGACCGGGCCATTTTTCCATGCCAACGATCAGGTCCGGGACGTCGAGCATGCTCATCTCGGTCAGCCCCTTGAGCATCGCCGGGATCATGTCATTCAGGCTTAGATCAGGAAAGGTCTTGATGTCCTGCATTCGGTAGCCTTTTCCGTGCAGGCCGTAAAGCTTCGGATCAAGGCAGCCGACATCCGAGACCAGGGTGGTGCCCAGGCGCATCTGATCCTTGGTTTCCTGAATGTCCCGGCTCAAATTGCCGCTTGGCCTGATCGGGGTGACTTTCGAGCGGCTCGTGGCCGCCAGCCAGACGGCGGTGGGGAAAACCGGAACGGAAAAGTCAAGGATTGCTGTCCGGCTGGGGAGGATGGTGATGCCACTGGCGGCGACGTCGCCACGGATGGGATGCTTTCCTTCTACACCGATCAGGTCCTGAAACATGTTGATCCAGTCTGTCGGGACGAATTCATAACGCACCCCGAGGTGCTGCGCAAACAGTTCGATGATTTCGACATCAAGCCCGCCACCGCCCCCGGTGACGAAGTTGGCATAGGGCGTGCCAAGGTGCCGTAAAACGCCGCGCGCCTTGATCTCGGCCAGATCCTGTGCGTTTGCCAGGCCAAACAGGGAGAGCAGCAGGCCGATAAAGAGTGTCCGGCCAATGGAGAGTCGTTTATGTTTTTTCATGGTTCGTGAAGTCAAGTGTTGGAAAGTGTTGGTGCCTCATCCCGGACAAGTTTGCCCAGCGCCAGGCTTTTGACCAGCGACCACTGGCGGCGGCTGACCGGAAGTTTTTCGGGGATGTCGCGCAATAATGCCTGCCATTGGTTTTCGCCATCCTCTTCGCTGCTTTTTTCAAAACCGGTGATTGCATCACGGGCAGCAAGGGTGCTGCGGTGCAGGCGGATAAAGTGAGCGGAGAATTCTTCTTCGAGGCGGGTCAGGGATTCGTCAAGCAGGTATTCACGGTGGGCGGTGCGCGCCGTGACGTATTTCAGTTCGGCCTTGAGATAAAGAATGTCCTGTACGGGAATCAGCAGCAAGCGCCCGCGTTCGTGGCAGGAAAGGTGGCTGCGCGCGCCCTGCTGGATCTGCGCGAATGCCGGTGTTGGCAGGGCGCTTGTCCGGCTTTGCTGCGCCTTTTGCAGGGCGGCAACGAGGCGCGGCAGGCGGACGGGCTTGAGCAGGTAGTCGATGGCGTTGAGTTCGAAGGCCTGGACGGCGTAGTTGTCGTAGGCGGTGACGAAAATGATCGTCGGTGGCCTGTCGAGCCGTGAGATATGGCGCGCCAGTTCGATGCCGTCCATGCCCGGCATGCGGATGTCGACCAGCGCAACGTCGATCGGGTGTCCGTTCATCGCCTCGATGGCCAGTTCGCCGTTGGCGGCTTCGGCGACCACTTCGTTCGGCACCTCGCCCATGGCATCGGCCAGCAGATCACGCAAACGGGTGCGTGCCGGGGCTTCGTCGTCGATGATGATGATGGAGAGCGTCATGCGTGGTGCTGAAAAGTGATGAGGGCTGCTTATTCTTCCTTGAGCCTTGTTGCGGTACGGCATGGCAGGAATACCTGCACATGGTACTCACGTCGGCCGTCGGGCAGGGTGTTTTCGCGGGTTTCCAGGCGGGCTTCGAGATCATAATACAGACTCAGACGTTCCCGGATATTCGTTAGCGCCATGCGGTTGCCGCTGGTGTTGCCAGTATTGGCGCTACAGGGGTTGACGAGTTCGATGTGCACTTCGTCTTTCACGCGGGCAAAACGGATGCGGATCGTGCCGCCGCCGGGCAGGGGTTCGATGCCGTGATACACCGCGTTTTCCAGCAGCGGTTGCAGCATCAGCGGCGGCACCTTGAGGTCGTCGGGGACGTTGACGATTTCCCAGTTGACCGTCAGCCGTTCGCCCAGGCGCAGTTTTTCGAGGTCGAGATACTGGCGGCAGAGGGCGATTTCGTCGGCCAGCGGCAGCAGTTCGCGGTGATCGTGCATCAGCACGCGGAAGAGTTCGGCGAGTTCTTCCAGCGCGGTTTCCGCCCGGCGCGGTTCGCTGCGGATCAGCGCGATGACGGTGTTGAGGCTGTTGAACAGGAAATGCGGCCGGATTCGCGCTGTCAGCGCCTGCAGGCGGGCTTCGCTGAGGGCCGGGGAGAAGGCGCGCTCGCGCAGTGCAAAATAGAACAGCATGGCCGCCGCCACGCCGGTACCGAGCAGAACGGCGCGCAACAGGGCGGATGTGCCACCGTCGTACAGTCCCATGAAGCGGAAGAAGTCGGCGTAAAGGGCGGCGGATAGCGCGGCCAGCAGCAGCACCGTTGTTCGTCCCGCCCGTACCGACAGGCGCCGCAGCCAGGGCGAGAACAGTGCCAGCAGGGTCAGGTTGAACAGCAGCAGGGGTTGTACCCAGGCCGCCAGGTCGATATAACGCCGCAGCCAGTCGCCGAGGGTGGCTGCCTGTACCAGCGCTGCTGCCAGTGCCAGCAGGTTGACGCCAAGCAGAATGCGCAGCATGACGCCGAAATTACGGAAGTCCGGCAAGGATTGTCTGCCGGGGTTTTGCTTTATACTTGGCATCCCGATCATTCGTGAAAAAAGCGTTTCGAGAGTCCGGTTTCCAATGGGCGCTGAACACCGGACACCAGTTCATTTTAGCCGATCAGATTACCGATACCATGAATCAAAAAAATACCAATCAATACACTTGGGCGGGCCGTTTTTCCGAACCGACCTCCGAACTGGTCAAACGCTATACGGCGTCGGTCAGTTTTGACCAGCGCATGTGGCGGCAGGATATTCGCGGCTCGCTGGCGCATGCCCGGATGCTGGCGCGGCAGGGCATCATCTCCAATGAGGACTGGTCGGCCATCGAAGGCGGCATGGCGCAGATCGTCAGCGAAATCGAGAGCGGCAATTTCGAGTGGTCGATTGATCTGGAAGACGTACATCTCAATATCGAAAAGCGCCTGACCGCGCTGGTCGGTGACGCCGGCAAGCGACTGCATACCGGCCGTTCGCGCAACGATCAGGTGGCAACTGACATCCGCCTTTACCTGCGCGATGCGATTGATGACATTCTGGCGCTGATCCGGGCCTTCCAGAAAAATCTGCTTGAACTGGCCGAGCGTGAAGCGGACACCCCGATGCCTGGTTTCACCCATTTGCAGGTAGCCCAGCCGGTGACGTTTGGCCACCACCTGCTGGCCTGGTTTGAAATGACCAAACGCGATGCCGATCGTTTCACCGACGTGCGCCGCCGTACCAACCGTCTGCCGCTCGGCGCAGCGGCGCTGGCCGGAACCACCTACCCGATTGACCGCGAGTTTGTCGCTGCCGAACTGGGTTTTGACGGTGTTTGCGAGAATTCGCTCGATGCCGTTTCCGACCGCGATTTCGCCATCGAATTCTGCGCGGCGGCCTCGCTCACGATGATGCATTTCTCGCGCATGTCCGAGGAACTGGTGCTGTGGATGAATCCGCGCTTGGCCTTTGTGCGCATTGCCGACCGTTTCTGCACCGGCAGTTCGATCATGCCGCAGAAGAAGAATCCCGACGTGCCAGAGCTGGCGCGTGGCAAGACCGGTCGGGTCTATGGCCACCTGATGTCGCTCCTGACCCTGATGAAGGGCCAGCCGCTGGCCTACAACAAGGACAATCAGGAAGACAAGGAACCGCTCTTTGATGTTGTCGATACGCTGACCGATACCCTGCGCATCTTTGCCGAGATGATTGCCGGTGTCAGCGCCCGGCCGGAAAACATGCGCGATGCCCTGCGCCAGGGCTTTGCCACGGCGACCGATCTCGCCGATTACCTGACGCGCAAGGGCCTGCCTTTCCGCGACGCGCATGAGGCGGTCGGCCTGGCGGTGCGCCGTGCCGAGGAACTGGGTGTCGATCTGCCACAGCTTTCGCTGGCGGAATTGCAGCGCTTTTCGCCGCTGGTGGAGGAGGATATTTTCACTGTGCTGACGGTTGAAGGATCGCTCGCTTCGCGTCGGCACATCGGTGGCACTGCGCCGGAGCAGGTGCGGGCAGCCATTGCCCGTGCCCGTCAGCAGCTTGCCGGTACCCGCTGATATGAACAAGATCGGCAAGTACGATCTGATCCGCGAAATCGGTCGTGGTGCCACGGCGACGGTTTTTCTCGGGCGCGACCCATTCGCCAAACGCGACGTGGCGATCAAGATTGCTTCGCCGGAAATCCTGCGCCATCCTGAGCGTGGCAAGCTCTATACCCATCTCTTTCTCAACGAGTCCTCGCTGGTCGGCAAGCTCTCGCATCCGCACATCGTGCAGATTTACGATGCGGTCGTTGCCGAATCGCTGTGCTACATCGTCATGGAGTACGTCGAGGGCGGGACGCTGGAAGACTACTGTACTCCCGGCAGGCTGCTGTCGATCGAACGGATTGTCGAACTCATCTTCAAATGCACGCGGGCGCTCGATTTTGCCTTCCGCATCGGCATCACCCACCGCGACATCAAACCGGCCAACATCCTCTTTTCCGGCAAGAGTCCGGATGCAGGCGACATCAAGATTTCGGATTTCGGCGCAGCCATCATCATCGACGGGCTGGATCGCACCCAGGTTTCCGGCATCGGCTCGCCAGCCTATATGTCGCCGCAGCAGGTGCGCGAACTGCCGCTGGACCACCAGACAGACATTTACTCGCTGGGGGTGGTGATGTATCAGTTGCTGACCGGCCAACTGCCCTTCCAGGCCAGCAACAACTACAACATCATCTATCAGATCATCAATAACGAACCTGTGCCGCCTTCGTCCATCCGTTCACAGATCCCGGAAGTGCTCGACAAGATCGTTGCCCGCGCCATGTGCAAGGACACCAAGGGGCGTTATCCGACCTGGGAAGAGTTCGCTCACGATCTGGCGCAGGCCTTCCGTAACAAGCAACTGGTTTCACCGTCCCGCGATTTCGCCGAGTCGGAAAAATTCGATACGCTGCGCGAACTACCCTTCTTCGGCGATTTCACCGATGTCGAAATCTGGGAAGTGCTGCGCTTCTCGGACTGGAAAAACATTGAGCCCGAGGAAGTGGTGATGCGCGACGGCGAGGCGGGTGATTTCTTCTGCTTCCTTGCCGAAGGCGAACTGAAAGTGACCAAGAACGGGCGCATCCTCAACCTGCTGACCACTGGCGACTGTTTCGGTGAAATGGCGGTGATCAGCAAGGGCGCACAAATCCGCGGTGCCGACGTGGTGGCGCTGACCGCGTCGAAAATCGTCACCGTCAGGGGGGTGGCGCTCAAAAAAGCCTCGGAAAGCTGCCGCATGCACTTCTATCAGGCTTTCCTCGAAGTGCTGGCCGGCCGGCTGTCGCTGGCCAACGCGCGGCTGGCGGCGTTCTGAAACGAACGGCCTGACGGCCGTCGCTCAGAGAATCTGCAAGGGCATGGCGCTGGTGGGCGGCGGGAACATTTCGTCGAGTTCGGCGAGGGTTTCCACGCTGAGCGAGTAATCCAGGGAAGCAAAATTCTCTTTCAGGTGGATACGCTGCGCGGTTTTCGGAACGACGATCACCTGCTCGTTCCTGAGCAGCCAGGCCAGCATGAGTTGGGCGACGGTCATGCCAAGACGGGAGGCGAGCTCAAGCAGCCCGGCATGATCCATGAGTTTGCCCTGTTCGAGCGGTGAATAGGCGATGAGCGGCATCTTGCGTTCGTGGCACCAGCGCATCAGCTCCCACTCGACACTGCGGCGTTCGAGATTGTAGTAAACCTCGTCGAGCGCCATCTGCTGGCCATCCTTCAAGCTTTCTATTTCCCGCAGGGCATCGACATCCAGGTTGCTGACACCCCAATGACGGATTTTCCCGGCCGCTTTCAAGTCCTCAAAGGCTTCAATGGTTTCCTGCAAGGGGATGTTGCCACGCCAGTGCAGCAGGTAAAGGTCGATGCAATCGGTCTGCAAACGTTTGAGGCTGCGCTCGCAGGCCGCTGCCGCCCGGCGACGGGAGGCATTGTGCGGATAAACCTTGCTGACGATGAAAACCTGATCGCGCCGACCCCGAATGGCCTCGCCGACCAGCGTTTCGGCCTGGCCTTCACCATACATTTCGGCGGTATCAAGCAGGGTCATGCCCAAATCAATACCGAGTTGCAGGGTGGCCAGCTCTTCAGCGTGCGTATCGCTGCTTTCACCAAGCTGCCAGGTTCCCATGCCCAGCGCGGGCACTTTTTCGCCTGAAGGCAGGATAACGGTTTTCATGATTCTTCCTTTTGTGGGTCGACCTCTTGAACACCCTGTATTCTACAGTCAGACACCGCCGGAAGTCATTGTGAGCAAGGAAATCGGACCAGAACCTGTAGGTACGATTAGCGTCAGCGTAATCGTACGCATGGGTATCAGCTTATCTGAGCAGAAGAGGTGTCTTCATACGTACGATTACGCTTCGCTAATCGTACCTACGGACTACGGGCTGGCTGCTTGAGCTTCAGTCCGTACCGTCACCGCCCGGGAAAATGCCTCATTGCACGATCAGGATGGCGCGGAAGTCATTGACGTTGGTGAGCGTCGGCCCGGTGACGAGCGAATCGCCGAGAGCTTCAAAAAAGCCATGTCCGTCGTTGTTGACCAGCGCATCCTTGGGGCGGATGCCTTTGGACCAGGCGCGGGCAAGCGAATCCGGGGCGAGGTAAGCGCCGGCAATTTCTTCCTGCCCGTCCACGCCGTCCGTATCGCCCGCCAGCGCATGAACCTGGGGCAGGCCATCGAGTGCCACGCCCAGTGCGAGCAGAAATTCGACGTTGCGTCCGCCACGCCCTTTGCCCCTCACCGTGACCGTGGTTTCACCACCGGAGAGCAGGACGCAGGGTGGGGTGAACGGCTGGCCTCGCGTTGCTACCTGACGTGTCAGCCCAGCCAGTACCTTGCCGACATCCCTGGCCTCGCCTTCGAGGGCGTCGCCCAGGATATAAGGGGTGATCCCCGCTTCGCGTGCGACCTGTGCCGCCGCCTCCAGCGCCATCTGCGGCGTGGTGATGAGCCGTGTTTCCACTCGGGCCAAGCGCGGATCATCGGGTTTCACCGATTCACCCCGACCGCTTTCCAGTACCTCCATCGCGCTGGATGGCAGCTTCATGCCGTAGCGCCTGACCAGCGCCAGCGCGTCGGCGCAGGTGGTGGCATCGCCCACGGTTGGGCCGGACGCAATATCGACCGGCGAATCGCCCGGTACGTCGGAAATGATGAGATTGACCACCCTGGCCGGATGACAGGCCGCCGCGAGACGCCCTCCCTTGATCGACGAGAGGTGGCGACGGATGGTGTTCATCTCGCAGATATTGGCCCCGCAACGCAACAACTCACGATTGACCGCCTGCTTGTCTTCCAGACTGATGCCGTCAGCGGGCAGGGTCAGCAACGCAGAGCCGCCACCGGAGATCAGGCAGACCACGGTATCGTCCGCCGTGAGCCCCTGGACGGTTTGCAGAATCCTGTGGCTGGCAGCAAGCCCTGCCGCATCGGGAACCGGGTGGGAAGCTTCAAGAATCTCGATGCGCTGACAGGGAACCTGGTAGCCGTAGCGGGTCAGCACCACGCCGGAAAGCGCTCCCGGCCAACTGTCTTCAAAGGCCTTGGCCATCGCCGCCGATGCCTTGCCGGCACCAATCACGATCAGCCGACCTTTGGGCTGCTCGGGCAGAAACTTCGGAATGCAATGGACTGGCTGTGCGGCTTCGACGGCTGCAGCAAACATCTGTTGCAGAAGAGTACGCGGGGAAGTGTGAGCGTTCATCGTTTTTCATCCGTTAGTGATTGATGTGTGAGATTGGCGGCAGGTTCAAGGGCGTGTTGGACGAGGTGCACTGATCTGTCTGCGGTAGCGTGCTTGAGATTCTTGTGCTGCGCATCTTTGCATCCCTGAATGGTGGATCAAAAAAAATATTGCGTCCAGAGCGCGCGCCGGTTGTGCGTACCGGCTGAAATAGGGGGTGTTTTTTGATTCGGTGACGACACAGATGGCAGAGATTGATCAAAAAATTGGTATCGGTTCCAATCCGAAAAGGGAGTTTAATTTCAGGATTTTGAGTCGCCAATCCTTTTGTAGGCATATTTTTTCAACTTCTTTTTGTTGCGCCAGACTTTCTTCTTGCACTAGCTCCGGCGAAATTTTTGTAACATATTGAATACATATGTATTTAAAGCTCAGTGTCAGATTCGTTGTTGGTGCGGTGGGTGCTTCGGTCGGAAAACCTCAGTCAAGTAAAAATATTTTGAAGAAGTGCTTGACAAAACTTCGACGTGATTTTAGCATGGGTTTTGGGATCGGTACCAAGCATAATAAAGGGGTCAGCGTTTTGAAAAAACTGACGATCAGGGAAATTGCAACCAAGGCGGATGTTTCGCGTTCTACCGTTTCGCGCGTGCTTTCCGGGCATCCGAACGTTAACGCGGAAACGCGGACGCTGGTGCAGTCGGTGATGAAGGAGCTGAACTACATTCCCAACCGCCTGGCGCAGGGACTGGTGACAGGGAAGCTCAATGTCGTTGGTCTGGTCGTCGGCGATATCAGAAACCAGTACTACTCGGAAATGACCAGAGCTATCCAGGAAGTCCTGAATGAGCGTGGTTACATGGTGGTGCTTTGCGATAGCGCCTACAGCCCGGAAAAAGAAGTCGATTTCCTGAACGTGGCGCGCGAACTGCGCTTTGCCAGCATCATCATGACTTCGGTGATCGACAACGAGGGCCTGATTTCCAATCTGCGGCAACTTCCCTGCCCGGTCGTATTACTTAATCGTTATCTGCAAAGTTATCGCACGGACGTGGTGTCGTTCGACAATTTCCAGGGTGGTTATCAGGCTGCAAAACATCTGATTGACCTGGGGCATCGATACATCCGTGCTTTGCTCGGACCAGCGCTTTCCACATCGACGATTGACCGTGAGCGCGGTTTTCGCCAGGCCTTTGCCGACCATGGTATCGACCTTGCCGAAGACGCTTTCGTCTACGGTGATCTGCGTTTTGAAACCGGCCATGAATTCGGCCTCTCTTTGATCCGGGAAAAACAGCGCCCGACGGCGGTTTTCGGCGGCAATGATTTCATGGCCATGGGCGTCATCAAGGCCTTCGTTGACAACGGTCTGAAAGTTCCCGATGACCTGAGTGTCGTCGGCTTTGACGATATTCCCATGGCCGAACTCTCTGCCGTGCCGCTGACCACAGTTCGTCAGCCACAGGTGGAAATGGGGCGACAGGCGGCGCAGCTTGTACTGGAGCGTATTAGCGGTAACAAGTCTCTGCCCAGGCGAGTTATTTTCGATGCGGAACTGGTGATTCGTGGCAGCACCCGCAAAATTTCCCGGAAACCCTGAAAGTTTTATCAAACCATCAATTCACAGAAAGGAATCTGCATGAATGCGAAAGAGGTTGTCATCGTTAGCGGTGTCCGTACGGCCATCGGTACGATGGGCGGTACCCTGAAGGATTATCACCAGCATGATCTGGGGGGCAAAGTCATTGAGGAAGCCGTCAAGCGCGCCGGTATTGAACCGAAACTGGTTGATGAAGTGATCGTCGGCAACGTCGGACAAATTGCCGAGAGCGGTTTTATTGCCCGTTGCTGCATGTTAAAAGCTGGTTTGCCGCTGGAAACCACGGCTTATTCTGTCAATCGCCAGTGCGGGTCGGCGCTGCAGGCGGTGAATTCAGCTGTACAGGCTATTCAGACCGATGAAGCGGACATCGTCGTCGCCTGCGGTACTGAAAACATGAACATGCTGCCGCACTACATCCGTAAGCATCGTTTTGGCAACAAATTCGGGCATGAGACGCTCGAAGACGGTCTGCTGTCGATTTTGACGTGGCCTATGGGACCGTACCCAAACGGTGTGACTGCTGAAAATGTTGCCGAACAATTCCACATTTCCCGCCAGGATCAGGACGCCTTTGCCCTGTCGAGTCAGCAGAAGGCCGAAGCGGCGATCAAGGCGGGCAAGTTTGTTGACGAAATCCTGCCGCTGGAAGTCCGGGCCGGCAAGGAGGTCAAACAGTTTGCCCAGGATGAGCATCCCCGTTTTGGCATCACCATGGAAAATCTGGCCCGGATGAAACCGGCCTTCAAGGATGGTGGGTCGGTGACTGCGGCCAATTCTTCCGGCATCAACGACGGTGCTGCTGCCGTGGTGGTCATGAGCAGAGAAAAGGCCGATGCGCTGGGTATCAAGCCTCTGCTGCGCATTGTCAGCCAGGCCGTAGTTGGCAATCACCCGGACATCATGGGCTTTGCTCCGGCACCGGCAACGCGCAAGGCGGTCGCCAAGGCGGGCTTGCAACTTTCCGACATCGATCTTTTCGAGATCAACGAAGCCTTCGCTTCACAGGCCGTGGCCGTGGTGCGCGATCTGGGCATTCCTGAAGAAAAGGTCAACGTTAACGGTGGGGCAGTCGCCTTGGGGCATCCGGTCGGTGCTACCGGCACGATCCTGGTCGTCAAGTTGATGAACGAAATGAAACGGCGCGGTTCGCGTTATGGCGTTGTCAGCATGTGCATCGGCGGTGGTCAGGGTATCGCCACTGTCTTCGAAAATTTGCAGGGTTAAGGCAATGAGGGCGAATTTCGTTACGGCAGCAGAAGCTGCTGCCATGATCAAGGACGGAGATACCGTTGCTGCCGCTGCCATGACCCTCGTTGGCGTGGCGGAAAGCATCATGAAGGCGCTTGAAACGCGTTTTCTGGAAAAAGGCACGCCGCGGGATCTGACCTTTGTGCACGCTTCCGGGCAATGCGACCGGGAGCGCGGTATCCAGCATCTGGCGCACGAAGGGATGCTCAAGCGCCTGATCGGTGGCCACTGGGGGCTGGCTCCAAAGATCATGGAAATGATTGTTGGCAACCAGGTCGAAGCCTACAACCTGCCACAGGGGCAGCTTACCCATCTGTATCGCTCGATGTCCTGTGGCCTGCCCGGAAAAATGAGCAAGGTCGGGCTGGGAACCTATATCGACCCGCGTGTTGAAGGCGGCAAGATGAATGCGCGAACCAAGGCCTTGCCGGATATCGTCGAAGTCATGAACTACGGGGGCGAGGAATACCTGTTCTATAAGGAAATTCCACTCGATGTGGTCATCATCCGGGGCACGACGGCGGACGAAATGGGCAACATCAGCTTCGAGGAAGAAGCGATGAAGCTTGAAGTGATCGGCTCAGTGCTGGCAGCAAAGCGCTACGGTGGCAAGGTCATTGCCCAGGTCAAGCGTCAGGCCAAAACCGGCACCCTGCATCCTAAATCCGTGGTTGTCCCCGGCTATTTTGTCGATGCCATTGTGCTTTGTGACGACCCGGAAAACGATCACCGCCAGTCGAGCAGTTTCTTCTTTGAGCCTTCGCTTTGTGGCGACCTGGTGATTCCTGAAGCAGCGGTCAAGCCTCTGCCGATGAATATGCGCAAGGTGATCGGACGGCGCGCGATGATGGAACTGGTTCCCGGCGCGGCAATCAACCTCGGCACCGGTATCCCCAACGACGTGGTTGGAGGAATCGCTGCAGAAGAGGGCATCTCGCACGACATTCTGGTGACGGTCGAATCGGGCCTGTACGGTGGTATTCCCGAAGGCGGTGTCGATTTTGGCATCGCCCACAACACCTATGCCCTGATCGAACATCCGGTGCAGATGGATTTCTACAACGGTGCCGGAATTCCCTTCACCTTCATGGGGGCGGGAGAAATGGATGCTGCCGGTAACGTTAATGCCACCAAGTTTGGCGATCGCTGCACCGGTTGCGGTGGGTTCATCGATATCACCCAGAACGCCGGACACGTCCTCTTTTGCTCGACCTTTACTGCCCGTGGTCTGGAAGTCGATTTTTCCGGTGGCAAGGTGAGGATCGTCAAGGAAGGATCGGAGAAAAAGCTCGTCAGGCAGGTGGCGCAGATTTCCTTTAACGGCGAGATAGCCCGCAGGAAAGGGCAGAAAGTGCATTTCGTCACGGAACGGGCGGTTTTTGAGCTTCGCCCTGAAGGGCCGGTACTCATTGAAATCGCCCCCGGGATTGATTTGCAAAAAGATGTTCTGGATCAAATGGATTTCGT
>CAYMYD010000009.1:0-21053 GCA_964394535.1 uncultured Propionivibrio sp.
CTCTTCCTCGACAACCCGCTCTACCTGGAAAGCCTGGGCAACAGTCTGTTGACCGCGCTGGGGGCCAGCCTGCTGGCGGCACTGGCGGCCATTCCGCTGGCCATGCTGCTGTGGCGTTTCCGTCTGCATCCGCCGCTGGTTCTGGAACTCTTTTGCTTCCTGCCGCTGTTCATCCCGGCCTTCATGCTGTCGCTGTCGCTGCAATCCCTGCTTGGCCGGGGTGGGGCGCTGGGGCTGATGCTGCAATCGTTTGCCGACCTTGACCCCTCGCGCTGGGGCTTGTCAGGCCTCATGCTCATCGAGGCGATCCACTATTTTCCGCTGGTACTCATTTGCCTGATGCTCAATACCTCGGCCTTCAGCCAGCAGGCCGACGAGGCCGTGCGCCTCGGCAATTCGTGGCCGCGCCTCCTGACCCGTGTTTTCCTGCCGCTGGGCTTGCCGGGGCTGGCTTTCGGCATGGTCATCACCTTCCTGAAAACGCTCGACGACCTGGCCACGCCGCTCTCCCTGGGGCTGACCAACCTGCTCGCCCCGCAGGCCTTTTTCCGTGTTTCCACCTACGGTGCGCAAGATCCGCTGTCCTCGCTGACCGCCGTGCTGATGATCGTCATTTCCGCCCTGGCCTGGCTCCTGACCGTGAGCTTCGTGCAGCATGGTGCTTCCCGTTGGGGGGCGGTGACAGCGCACGGAACCGCCCCCTTGTCACGGAGGCAGCGCCGTGTCGCTTTTGCCTGCCTGGGTGCGATGGCGGCTTTTTATCTGCTGTGCTATTCCGGGACGATCCTGAATTCGTTTGCCCGCATCTGGAGTCATAGCCTGTTGCCGGAATCCTGGGTTTGGAGCCATTACCTGACGGCCCTGAAAAACGAGACCGGCAGTTTCGTCAATACCTTGCTTTACTGCGGCTTTGCCGCCGTCATCGACGTGATTGTCGGACTGGCGATGGCTTATGCCATCGGGCATGCTTCCGCACGCTGGAAAAAGACGCTGGCCTGGGGGGCGGCCGGTTTGTTGAGTGTTCCCGGGGTGGCCTTGGCGATTGCCTATCTCCAGTTTTTTCAGGGCTGCTCCCTGCCTTTTTTCGACAAGCCGCTGGATGCCCCGTGGTTCCTGCTCCCCATGGTTTTTGCCGTGCGCGGCTTGCCATTCGCCATTCGCGTCGGCAGTTTCGCCCTGCAGAACCTGTCGCCTTCTTGCCTGGAGATTGCCGCCCTCTCTGGCACCTCGCGTTTTTCCATCCTGTGGCGGATTGCCGTGCCGATGATGGGGAGTGGCCTGCTGATGGCTTTGCTGATCTGTTTCGGTATCGCTGCGGCTGATCTTTCCTCCGCCATGCTGCTGGTTCCCGGCGAGGCCGATGCGCCGGTGAGCTACAGCATCTATCTGCACATGCAGGCGGTCACCGGGCGCGGAGCCGGTTCCGCGCTGGCCCTGCTGACCATCGCTGTGGTCGCCCTGGGGATGACCGTGTTTGCTTTTTTTGTCCGTCGCACCCGTGGCCTCGCCAGCGGGTTCTGGCGTATTGTATTTTCTGATAACTTGAGAGAGGGGCGAGGTGTCAGGCGTGAGGCGTAAAACCGCACACGCCCCTGTCGCCCCCTCCTCACCCTTCATTCACCATTCAGCCCTATGGACAAGGTTCGGATCGAAGCCAAAAACATCAGCTTTTCCTATGGCGGGCCGCGTATTCTGCACGATATCAACCTCTGCATCGAAGCGGGTGAACTGTTCACGCTGGTTGGCCCGTCCGGCGCCGGGAAGAGTACGCTGCTGCGCGTGATCGCCGGCCTGCTGACCCCTTCGGCAGGCAGTTTGCTGATCAACGGCCAGCGCGTTGATGACATTCCACCGGCGCAGCGTCAGGTCGGTGTCATGCTGCAGAATCTTGCGCTGTGGCCGCACATGAACGTGTTCGAGAACATCGCTTTCAGCATCCCGGCGCATGATCTGCGAGGCGAAACCGTCAAGGCGCGTGTCGAGCGGATGCTGTCCATGCTGGAGATCGACGATACCCGCGAGGCAATGCCGGCACAGCTTTCCGCCGGGCAGCAGCAGCGCGTGGCACTGGCGCGGGCGTTGGTGACCGAACCCCGCTTGTTGCTGCTCGACGACCCCTTCTCCAATCTCGAATACGAACTGCGCGTGCAGATGCGCCAGGATTTGCACACACTGCAGCGCAAACTGCAAATCACCACGATCCTGGTTTCGCACGATCTGGAAGACGCCTTGAGCCTGGCCGACCGTCTGGCGGTGATGGTGCAGGGCAGTATCCGCCAGATTGGTAGTCCGGCGACGGTTCATGACTTTCCCAATTCGATCGAGGTGGCGCGCTTCGTCGGCGTCGAAAACTTCCTGCCCGGTGTTCTCCGGCATCATGAAAATCAGGCCACCGAGTTCTTTTCCCCGGACTTTGGCAGCTTGCGCTGGCCTCTGCAAGCCCCGGCGCAGACCGGGCCAGTGGTGCTCGGTGTCCGGCCGCATGCCATGCTGCTCTGTCCGGTCGATAGTTTCCGCGATGGCCGCTATTCTTGGGTCGAGGGGCGGATCGTCACCAGCGAACTGCTTGGCGAGCGGGTTCGCTATCAGGTGGCTGTCGGCAATGTCTTGTTGAGCGTCAAGCAGAGTCATTTTCTCGGTTCAGCAGTCACACCGCCCGGCACGCCGGTGTTGCTCGGCTTCGACCCCTCATGGGTGCGTTTCTTCCCCGCACCGGAACCCGCGCCGACCGTTACGGCCTGAGTGACTCATGGACATCCTCAAACTCCGTTCTTTCGTCATGGTTGCCCGTCTCGGGCATCTGACCCGTGCGGCGGAGCGCCTGTTCCTCACGCAACCGGCAGTGACCGCGCACATCAAGGCGATCGAGCAGGAGCTTGGCATCGCCCTCTTTGACCGCGCGCCCGGCAGGATCAGCCTGACCCGGCAGGGCGAACTGCTGCTGCCGGAGGCCGAACACGTTCTGGCGGTCTTCGAGGGGTTTACCGCCAAGGCCAGACAGGTCAAGGGCGAGGTGTCCGGCAATGCCCTGATTGCCAGCGTCGATGATTCCGATTTCCTGCGTCTGGGCGAATTGCTCTACGGTCTGCGCGTTTCTTTGCCGCTATTGCAAATCAGGACGCGGCTGGCGCTTGCCGACGATGTGCTTGAGGGGGTCGCCAATGGCAGTTTCGACGCCGGTTTTTATATCGGCAACATCGATCATCCCGACTTCGGTATCCTGCCCCTGCGCACCATCAGCTATCTGGTGGTCGGGCCGACCCTGTTTGCCGAGACCCTGCCGCGCGCCGGCTGGAAGGACGTTGCCAGCCTGCCCTGGGTGGCGGCGCCGGAGCGCTCGCACGTTGCCCGCTTCCTGCGCATTCTGTTCGACCAGCATGGGGTGCGATCCGACGAGATTGTCGAATGCGACCAGCTTTCGGCGATGCTCGACCTGATCCGCTCCGGGCTGGGTCTGGGCCTGCTGCGCGAGGATATCGCTCTGGGGGCGGTGGAAAAGGGCGAGGTCGTCCTCTGGCCGCATGGACGGATCGAAAGCCGGTTGTCCTTCATCTACCGGCTGAGCGCCGAGCACGATCCGGCCATTGTCGGCATGCTATCTGTATTGCGTGAGCAGTGGGGCGTATGAGGGGCGAGGCGGCGCGTTTCCGCCCCGCTCCATCGCCTATTTCGTATTCACGATCTTCTGCACCAGCGCCTTTAGTTCCGGGGTCGGGGCGAACTTGTCCCAGACCGGCTTCATGGCGTTGCTGAACTCGCTCTTGTTGACGTCTTCGATGAAGGTGGCACCGGCCTTTTTGGCCGCTTCCTTGGAAGCCTGTTCCTTCTTGGTCCACAGTTCGATGTAGTAGGGCGTGGCTTCCTTGGCCGCGCTGCGGATGATTTGCTGCTCTTCCTTGGTCAGCGTGTCCCAGACCTTTTTCGAAAAGACCAGAATTTCCGGGGCCATGACGTGTCCGGTTTCACTGTAGATCGGTGCTGCTTCGTAATGCCGGGAGGTTTCGTAGGAGGAGTAGTTGTTTTCGGCAGCATCGACGACATTGTTTTTCAGTGCCGAGTAGAGGTCGGCATAGGGGATGACGGTCGGTGTGGCCCCCATGGCCTGAACCAGACTGATCCACAGGTTGGAACTCTGTACCCGGATTTTCATGCCCTTGGTGTCGGAGAGGTGGCGCACCGGCTTACGGGCATAGATCGAGCGGGCTCCGGATTCCCACATGACCAGACCGACAAAGCCGGCCTTGTCGAAGGCGGCGAGGATTTCGTCACCGATCGGGCCGTTCATGGTTTTGCGGAAATGGGCAATGTCCCGGAAGATGAACGGAAAGGAGGGCACCATCGATTCCGGGACGATGTCGTGGAAGTTGGCGGTGTTGATGCGCAAGATGTCGATGGCACCGATCCGCGTCTGTTCGACAGTGCCCTTTTCCGGGCCAAGGGCGCTGTTGCCGTACATCCGGATGTTGTATTTGCCATTGGTCTTTTTGCTGATGATTTCACCGATCCGCTTGACGGCCATGGTCGTCGGGTAGTCGAGCGGGTGAACGTCAGCCGCACGAAAATCGCGTGCCTGAGCGGTGCCTGCGGCCAGCAGGGAAGAGAGAACGATGGCCAGGATGTTTTTTATGCGCATGATTGCCTCCTAGGCGCTAATTATAGGGGGAAATGTCGGTGTGAAATACAGTGAAACGTGAAACATGAAAAGTGAAGAAGGGTGCGTGATTTCCCCTTCTCTCCGCTGCCCCCACTCGCTACAATCCCTTCCATGAGATTTTCCTGTGTTCATCCTTCATGATCGGCGTTTTCGATAGTGGTCTGGGCGGGTTGTCGGTGCTGGCGGCGATCGAACAGCGTCTGCCGCAGGCCGATCTGTGCTATCTGGCTGATTTTGCCTGTGCCCCTTATGGGGACAAGGGCGATGATTTCATCCGTGATCGTGCGCTGGCCATCAGCCGCTATTTTGTTGCCCGAGGGTGTTCGCTGATCGTGGTGGCCTGCAATACGGCGACAGCCGCGGCGATTACCCTGTTGCGCGAGGCCTTGCCGACGATCACGGTGATCGGTGTCGAGCCGGGGGTGAAGCCGGCGGCGGCCAGTTCGCGAAGCGGTCGTATTGCCGTGCTGAGTACCGAGCTGACGGCGCGTAGCGTGCGCCTGGCCAGTCTGGTGCAGCGCTATGCACAGGATGTCGTGGTCGACATCCTGCCCTGTCCCGGCTGGGCCGATCAGGTGGATACCCTGTGCCTCGATACGCCGGAATTCATGGCGGCGATCCGAAAAGTTCTGGTTCCGGTTCTGGACGCCGGGGCAGACCGGATTGTCATCGGCTGCACCCATTATTCCTTTCTTGGGCCGCAAATTTCACGCATCATCGCCGGGCGGGCCGAACTGGTCGATGTGGCGAGCGCCATTGCCGAACAATGCGTCCGTCTGGCCGGGGATGCGGCACAGGGCAGCGCACGTCTGGAACTGCTGGCGACCGCCCGGCCGGAACGTTTGCAGGCCGCGCTGGCAGCCTTTGGCCTGACACCTCTGTTGCAGCGACAAACAGAGCCGCCGCGTCAGGTTGATATCTGAGTCGTGGCAAGGTAAAAAATACCAATATCATTCTCGTTGTCTGGCAAAGCTCATGGTTTCATGAGATTATCCGTGCACATTGCTTCTACGTATTGTTATTGCTTCTTCGACAAGATATTTTGAGGATCAATCATGCGCTTGAAAACTCGGGTAATGATCGTTGTCTGTGCTTCCCTGTTGGGTTTGCTGATCATGGGCTTCTACGGGCTGTTGAGTATGCGAGAGGCGATGATGGCTGAGCGGCGGGCGCAGATTGTGCAACTGCTTGATTTTGCCGATTCGCAACTGCGCTATTTTCATGGACTGGAGTTGGCGGGAAAGCTGACACGGGAGCAGGCGCAGGAGCGCGCCAAGGAGGCGATCGGCGCACAGAAGCAGGGTAACGACAATCGCTATTTTATCCGCCAGTTGAAGGATGACCGCCTGGTGCTCTATCCGGTTGCCAGCTTGGTCGGTAAAGCGCACGATGGTGGCAAGATGCCTGATGGGCGTACCGTGGCGCAGGCCAATCGCGATGCCATGGCGCAATCCAAGGATGGGAAGGCTTTCATCGAATTGAGCACGATCAAGCCGAGCAAGCAGGATCAGAAGGTCTATCCGAAGATCAACGGCCTGATGAAGTTCGAGCCCTGGGACTGGATGCCGGGGATCGGATTTTTTGTTGACGATATCGAAGCCCATTTCTGGAAGCAGTCCACCCGCTTTCTGCTGGTTGCTGGCGGATTGTTTGTGTTGATGGCGGTGCTGGTTTTCAGAATACGCACCTCAATCCTGCGCCAATTGGGGGGTGAGCCGCAGGATGCTGCCGCCGCCATGAAGAAAATCGCCAATGGTGACTTGAGTGCCAATATTCCTCTGGCACAGGGCGATACCGGTAGTCTGATGGCTTCGCTGAGTACCATGCAGATGAAACTGCTGAACCTGACTTCGGCGATTCAGGAAAACTCCAGTTCATTGTCCGGACAAATCATGATTTTCAACGAGTCTGCCCGAGACTATAAGGAGTCGAGGTCGGATGAGTCCATGGCAGAATTGCTACGAGCTGTGAAAAAGATCAGTAAGACAGTCGATATTTTGGAGAAATCAATTGCCCGGTTCCGGGTTTAGTCAGTAATTTCTTTCCATGACGCCCGATGGTGCAGTATGTGACAACAGCGAGTGAACTATGGACTCCTTGGCAAAATTCAGTATCACCCCAAAGGGAGTTGAAGAGATCCGGCATCGTACGAGCAAGCTGGGGCTGAAAAGACGCAGTGTGCTTTTGTTGCTGGAAAAGCAGCCACAGAGTATCGGACAGATACTGCAAAGGTCACTTTTCCCGCAGAGCGAAATCATGCTTGAGATTGAGTTTCTGCTGCGCGAAGGGTTTATCGGCCGTGGGCTTGCGACAGAGCTTGTTCCGCCGGGTACGAGCAGTCCGACGCGGATTCTCCGGCTTGGCGATGAGATCGTCATTTCGGAAGCCCGGTTTTTACTGACCGATTTCATTATTGACCACTTTCCCGCGCAAGCTCGCGAGTTATCCGAAGAGTTGCGGGCTTGCTATGATGTCGATGGGGTGCGCCGGTTCCTGCTGAAAATCCAGTCGATGGCCGAGAAATCTCGTCCGGGCATGATGCAGCTATTGAGCAATGTGGTCAGGGAAATTAACGAAACCGCCTGAGTTGCCGCCATAGGTCGGAAATAAAAAAACCGCCGGGAAATCCCGGCGGTTTTGAATGGATTGCAAGATTTACTTGGTATTGACGATTTCCTGCACCAGCGCCTTGAGTTCAGGCGTATTGGCGTATTTGTCCCACACCGGCTTCTGTGCATCGACAAAGCCCTTGTGATCGACTTCGGCGGCCGGGATGATCTTGGCACCGCCCTTGATCACGGCTTCCTTGGAAGCATTTTCCTTGGCACCCCAGAGCTTGTTATAGACAGCAACCGATTCCTTGGCGGCCTTGCGGATGTTCTTCTGCTCTTCGGGCTTGAGCGTGTCCCAGATCTTCTTGGAGAAGACCAGCACTTCCGGCGACATCACGTGGAAGGTTTCGCTGTAGTACTGGGCCGACTCGAAGTGCTTGGCCGTGTCGAACGACGGGTAGTTGTTTTCAGCGGCATCAACCAGACCGGTCTTCAGCGCCATATACACTTCGGCGTAGGGGATCGGCGTCGGGGTGGCGCCCATGGCCTTGACCAGATCAACCCACAGGTCGGAAGGCTGCACGCGAATTTTCATGCCCTTGGTATCGTTGAGGTTCTTGATCGGTTTCTTGGCGTAGAGCGAGCGGGCACCGCTGTCGTACATTGCCAGACCGATATAGCCGACCTTTTCCAGCGAAGCCAGGATCTTGTCACCGATCGGGCCGTTGATGACCGCCAGGTGGTGCTCCTTGCTGCGGAAGATGAAGGGCAGCGAGACGGTCTGCGTTTCCGGGGCCATGGTCAGGAAGTTGGCGATGTTGACGCGAACCATGTCGATGGCGCCAATCTTGACCTGCTCGATGGTGTCCTTTTCCGAACCGAGCTGACCGTCGGAGAAGACCTTGACGCCCTGTTTGCCGCCGCTGTCCTTGGCCAGCACTTCACCCATGTGCTTGACGGCCATGACCGTCGGGAAATCCTTGGGCTGGTTGTCCGCCGAACGGTAGTCACGGGCAAGCAGGGTCGTGGCCGAAGTCGCCAGGGCAACACCAATCAATGCACTGGCCAGTTTTTTCATTTGAATTTTCATGCGATAGCTCCTTGTAGAACAGAGTGGAAAAAACATCTTTTTTAGGTCTGAAACAACAACAAAGAAAGGCTTGAAACCGACCGGAACCCGGAGGTGGGTTCCGGCCTTTTGCAGGCGGGGTTCAGAAAACCGGAACGCCCTTGAGCATGGTGGGAATCCACAGCGAGAACCACGGGACGTAGGTGACCACGGCCATCACGGCAAACAGCGCGCCGTAGAAGGGCAGGATGGTGCGCATCACTTCCTCGACCGATACGCCGCCGATGGCGCAGCCGACAAACTGCGTCGTGCCGACCGGCGGGGTGTTGAGACCCAGCGCGCAGTTCAGCAGCATGACGATGCCGAATTGCACCGGCCCCATGCCCATCTGCATGGCCAGCGGGAGGAACAGCGGCGTGCAGATCAGGATGGTCGAGGCCATGTCCATGAAGGTGCCGAGCAGGAAGAGGATCAGGTTGATCAGGAAGAACATGATGTAAGGATTGGTCGTCGCGCCAAGCATGGCTTCAGCCGTCTTGTCCGGGATCTCGAGGATGGCCATGATGAACTGGAACATCGCCGAGACGCCGATCAGCAGCAGCACCACGCCGGTGGTCTTGGCTGCCTTGGCCGCCGCCTTGACCAGTTTCTCCCAGTTCATGGTGCGGTAGAAGACGAAGGTCAGGAGCAGCGAGTAAGTTACGGCAATCCCCGCCGCTTCCGTGGCCGTGCAGATGCCGGAAACGATGCAGCCGAGGATGATGGCGACGACGAACATGCCCGGCAGAGCGGCGATGAAGGAGTGGAGGATGGCATTCCAGCCGGCGAACGGGGTCGTTTTTTTGCCGTCGGCGCGGATCGGGAAGCCGTATTTCACTGCTTCGTAATAGGCCGCAGCCAGCATGCAGATCAGCAGCACGACGACCGGCATCAGCCCGGCAAACATCATGTCGCCAATCGACACGCCCTTGATCATGATGTCGGTGCCGCCGAGCACACCGCTGCAGCTGGAGGCGGCAAAGGAGTAGATGATCAGGTTGTGCGAGGTCGGCATCAGGGCACCCGCCAGCGAGGCGTGGGTGGTGACGTTCACCGCGTAGTCGGCGCTGTAGCCTTCTTCTTTCATCATCGGGATCATCACGCCGCCCATGGCCGAGACGTCCGCCACCGGCGAGCCGGAGACGCCGCCGAAGATGGTGCAGGCAACGACGTTGGCCATGCCCAGACCACCGCGCCAGTGACCCATCAGGTCCTTGGCGAAGGTGACGATCTTGGCGGCAATGCCACCGTGCAGCATCAGTTCGCCGGAGAAGATGAAGAAGGGAATGGCCAGGAAGGAGAAGACGTTCATCCCGGAGATCATGTTCTGGAAGGCGAGTTCCAGCGGGAAGCCTTCAACCGCGTAAGTGATGATGCAGCTCAGGGCGATGGAGAAGGCTACCGGAACACCCAGCAGCAGGAACAGGACGAAGGTGATGCAGAGTACGGTCAGTGCCATGATGGAACAACCTCCTTGCCGGTGAACATTGCGATCAGGTGTTCGATGGCGAACAGGACGATCAGGACGCCTGCGATGGCGCAGGGAAGGTAACGGTAAAGTTCGGAGATGCCCAGCGTCGGGATGATGTTGGGACGAACCGAGATGGCCATTTTGGTTGCGCCCCAGCAGAGGATGCAGCCAAAAATGATGGTGATGACCCCGACCAGGCTGCCAATCCAGAACTGCATCTTTTCCGGGAGCAGACCGACCAGCGATTCCATGCCAATGTGCCCTTCGTCACGTACCCCCGCCGAGGCACCAAACATCGCCACGCAGATGACCATGATCAGCGCCACCTGCTCCGTCCACGACGGTGCATCGTTCATGATGTAACGCATGAACACCGACCCGACCACCACGATGACAATGCCAAACAACCCCGCAACCGCCAGATACATGGCCCAGCGCGATAGCCTGGAATTCAGACTTGTTAACCAATCCATGAAGTTTATCTCCGAAAGAGCCCTATGTTTCCCGTGCAGATGACAAACAAAACAACGTTAAGTGCGCGGTTCCGCTTACCTCCGGTTTGTGTTTTTCCTGCTGCCGAAGTGCAAGTGTCGGTCATTATATACCAGCACTTCGTCTAGTGACTGAGAAATCAGTTACAGAAAGTGTCATGATTGTCGATAAAAATTATCTTGATTTTTTCGCTGGTTTCGTGTCTGATTCGAAACTCTATCCTGTTTATCCCGTGACGAACATGCCTGCTTTTGACGCCAACGCCTTTGCCGCCGCCCTAGCCTGCACGATGGCGGTGTTGTCGTTCGTCGTCAAGGGCGGTGTTGTATCGGTCGTACGCGTCGTCGTAGCGAGCGCACCGTCGCGGGCAGGAAGGAAACCGGTCAGTAACAGCTAACAAGACCAGAAAAATTTCAAGCCCCGTCGGTGCAAACCGGACGGGGCTTTTTCATTGCATCGTCCCGGTTGAGCCGACACCAACCCAAGGAGATGTTGATGTCACAGAAAGAAACCCTGAATGGCGCACAGTTGGCCGTGCGTCTGCTCGAACGGCAGGGCGTGCGGCGGATTACCGGTATTCCCGGTGGTGCGATCCTGCCGTTTTACGATGCCCTGTCACAATCGCAACAGATTACCCATATCCTTGCCCGGCACGAACAGGGAGCCGGGTTCATGGCGCAGGGCGCGGCGCGGGTCAGCGGTGAAGTTGCCGTCTGCGCGGCCACTTCCGGCCCCGGTGTGATGAACCTGCTGACCGCCATTGCCGATGCCCGCCTTGATTCGATTCCGCTGGTGGCGATCACCGGGCAGGTGGCCGCTTCGCTGATCGGTACCGACGCCTTTCAGGAAGTCGATACCTACGGTATGACCGTGCCGATCACCAAGCACAACTTTCTCGTGCAGTCGGCGGCCGATCTGCTGCGCATCATCCCGCGCGCCTTCACCATCGCGGCTTCGGGGCGGCCCGGCCCGGTGGTTGTCGATATTCCCAAGGATGTGATGCTGGAATCCGTCGAGCTTGCCGAGTGGCCCGCGCCCGGTGCGGCCGAACCTGTGCCGGCGGTCTGCCCGGAACCTTTGACCCGTGCCGCGGCGATGATCGACGCGGCAGAACGGCCGATGCTCTATCTGGGCGGCGGGGTGGTGCATTCCGGCGCTTCGGCACTGGCCCTGGCACTGGCCGACAAGGCGGCGCTGCCGACGGTGATGAGCCTGATGGCGCTGGGCGCCATGCCGCCGGAACATCCGCTTTATCTGGGGATGCTCGGCATGCACGGTGCGAGATGCACCAATCTGGCGCTGGATGAATGTGATCTGCTAATTGTTGCCGGGGCGCGTTTTGACGACCGGGCGACGGGGCGAGTATCGCAGTTTTGTCCGAACGCCAAAGTCATCCACATTGATATCGATCCGGCAGAACTGGACAAGATCAAGACGGCAAATATCGCCGTCTGTGGTGACGTGAAGCACTCACTGGCCTGCCTGCTCGATCAGGTGAAGACTCAGGCGCGTTCGACCTGGGTGAGCCGTGTGGCCGAACTCAAGCGCTCGCAGCCCTTGCGTTTCCCCGGCGAGGACAATCCGCGCAGCCATTACGGCCTGATCCGCGCCGTGGCCGCCTGTGTGGATGATGCGGCGACCATCGTCACCGATGTCGGCCAGCATCAGATGTGGGTGGCGCAAGCCTATCCCTTGCGCCGTCCGCGCCAGTGGCTGACCTCCGGCGGGCTGGGGACGATGGGTTTTGGCCTGCCGACGGCCATCGGCGCCGCGATGGCGGAGCCGGAAAGAACCGTGATCTGCTTTTCCGGTGACGGCAGTATTCTGATGAATCTTCAGGAGCTGGCAACGGCTGCCGAGGAAAACGTGAACCTCAAGCTGGTGCTGATGAACAACCGGGCGCTGGGTCTCGTCGTGCAGCAGCAAACGCTGTTTTATGGCGAGCGCGTATTTGCCTCGAAATTCAAGGGGGTACCGGATTTCATGCGGATTGCTGAAGGTTTCGGCTGGCCGACGCTGAACCTCGACGCAGAGCGCGATCCGCAGGCCGCCCTGCGGCAGGCTTTCGCCACGCCTGGCCCCTGTTTTATCCATGCCAGCATCGACATGCAGGAACAGGTGCTGCCGATGGTGGCGCCGGGTGCTGCCAATACGCAAATGATCGGAGGTTGAAAATGACTCAGGAACACAAGGCCAGCGCCGTGCTGGAACTCTCGGTGAATAACCATGCGGGCGTGATGTCACACGTCGTCGGCCTGTTCGCCCGTCGTGCCTACAATCTGGAGGGGATTTGCTGTCTGCCGGTCGGCGATGGCACGAGCAGTCGTATCTGGCTGCTGGTCAATGAAGATGCGCGGCTGGAGCAGATTACCAAGCAACTCATGAAGCTCGAAGATGTTCGTGCTGTCCGTCATCATGGCAGCGAACACGCGGTGTTTCAGCAACTGGCGGCATTTTTCCAGTAGCTTGCCGCGAAAGCGTGAGGCACCACCGGGTACCTCACGCTTTTCGGATCACTGTCCGGAGCGGATCAGGTGGTCGAAGGCCGAAAGCGAGGCCTTGGCCCCTTCGCCCATGGCGATGATGATCTGCTTGTACGGCACTGTCGTGCAATCACCGGCGGCGAAAACGCCGGGGAGCGAGGTGTGACCCCGGGCGTCGATCTCGATTTCACCCTGTGGGGATAACGCGAGGCCGGAATCTTTCAGCCATTCGGTATTCGGGATCAGACCGATCTGGACAAAAATGCCGGCGATATCGATGCGCTGTGCCGCACCACTTTCCTTGTCGTTCCAGGCGATGCCGGTGACTTTCTGCCCGTCGCCCAGCACTTCGGCCGGAAGCGTGTTCGGGATGGTGGTGATGTTGGGGATGGATTTGAGCTTGGCCTGCAGCGCGGCATCGGCGCGAATCTGGCTGCGGGCCAGCAGGGTGACGTGTTCGACGATGCCGGAAAGATCAATGGCCGCCTCAACGCCCGAATTGCCGCCACCGAACACGGCGACGCGCTTGCCCTTGTACAGCGGGCCGTCACAATGCGGGCAGTAGGCGACACCGCGAGCCTTGTATTCCTTCTCGCCGGGGACATCCATATTGCGCCAGCGGGCACCGAGCGCGAGGATGACCGTTTTCCCGGTGAGCGTCGCGCCGCTCGCCAGATGGACGTGCGTCAGGCCGTTTTCCTGCGTGAGGCTTTGGGCGCTTTGCAGGTTCATGATGTCGATATCGTAGCTGCGCGCATGGGCTTCGAGATTGGCAGCGAGCTTCGGCCCTTCGGTCTCCTTGACGGAGATGAAGTTTTCGATGGACAGCGTGTCGAGAATCTGTCCGCCGAAACGTTCGGCGACGATGCCGGTTTTGAGCCCCTTGCGTGCCGCATAAATGGCCGCCGCCGATCCGGCCGGGCCACCACCGACGACGAGCACGTCAAAAACGTCTTTCGCGGCGAGTTTTTCCGCTTCGCGGGCGGCCGCGCCGGTATCGAGTTTGGCGATGATTTCTTCGAGCGCCATGCGCCCCTGGCCAAACGGCTGACCGTTCAGAAAAATCATCGGCACAGCCATGACCTGACGGCTTTCGACTTCCTGCTGGAAGAGGGCGCCGTCGACCATTGTGTGCTGGAACGCGGGATTCTGCGCGGCCAGGAGGTTCAGCGCCTGAACCACGTCCGGGCAGTTGTGGCAGGAGAGCGAGATGAAGGTTTCAAAGCGGAAGTCGCCTTCGATGGCGCGAATCGCGGCCAGTTGATCGTCTTCCACTTTCGGCGGATGCCCGCCGGTATGCAGCAGCGCCAGCACCAGCGAGGTGAATTCGTGCCCCATCGGGATGCCGGCAAAATGAATACGTGCGGCTTCGCCTGCCTGGGCAATGCCGAAGGAAGGCACGCGCGCATCCTGACCGTCAAAACGGGCGCTGACCTTGGGTGAAAGGGCGGCGATTTCTTCGAGAAGTTCACGGATTTCCTGTGCCTTGGCGCTGGTATCAAGCGTGGCGACCAGTTCAATCGGGCGCTGCAAACGCTCAAGATAGGCGGCAAGCTGGGTGCGGATGGCGGTGTCTAGCATGGGCATTCCTTGAATCAGTGAGGGGTCATAAGCGAGGAGTGAGGAGTCGGCGGGCTTGATGCCTCACTCACCACTCCTCACTCATCACGGCCTTTAGATCTTGCCGACGAGGTCAAGCGACGGCGCCAGGGTCTTGGCGCCTTCTTTCCACTTGGCCGGGCAGACTTCGCCCGGATGGTTGGCGACGTACTGCGCGGCCTTGACCTTGCGCAGCAGTTCGGAGGCGTCACGGCCGATGCCGCCGGCGTTGATTTCGATGATCTGGATCTTGCCCTGCGGGTCGATCACGAAGGTGCCGCGCTCGGCGAGGCCGGCTTCTTCGATCATCACGCCGAAGTTGCGGCTGATCTTGCCGGTCGGGTCGCCGACCATCACGTACTGGATCTTCTTGATGGTTTCGGAGGCGTCGTGCCAGGCCTTGTGGGTGAAGTGGGTGTCGGTCGACACACTGTAGATTTCGACGCCCAGTTTCTGGAATTCGGCGTAGTTGTCGGCCAGGTCGCCGAGTTCGGTCGGGCAGACGAAGGTGAAGTCAGCCGGGTAGAAGAAAACGACCGACCACTTGCCGCGCAGATCGGCGTCGGAAACCTTGATGAATTTTCCGTTCTGGTAAGCGTCGGCATTGAAAGGCAGAACTTCGGTATTGATCAGCGATTGCATGGATGGCTCCTTTGCGTTACGGGTTGAAAAGACTTGCTACAGGACGAATGATAAGGAATGTTCCGCAATTTAGCCAATTGATTGTTACAATATTGCTGATAGCCAATGGCTATTTTCAGTTTGAGCCGCCATGACCCTCACCGAACTCCGTTACATCGTCACCCTGGCCAATGAGCGCCACTTTGGTCGGGCGGCGGAAAAATGCCATGTCAGCCAGCCGACGCTCTCTGTTGCGCTCAAGAAGGTCGAGCAGCGTTACGGCATCACCCTCTTTGAACGCGGGTCTTCCGAAGTGCGTCTGACACCGATTGGCGAGCAGGTGGCGCAGCAGGCCGAGCGGGTACTGGAAGAGTCCATCCGGCTCAGGGAAATCGCCGAGCAGGGCAAGAATCCGCTGGTCGGCCCTTTCCGCCTGGGGGTGATCTACACCATCGCGCCTTATCTGCTGCCGCGCCTGATTCCCGCCATTCACGCGCAGGCCCCGTCGATGCCGATTTACCTCTACGAGAACTTCACCGCGCGCCTCGCCGAGCAGTTGCGGCGTGGCAGTCTGGACGCGGTGATCGTCGCCGAGCCTTTTGCCGAACCGGGGATCGTCAGCAGTCCGGTCTATGATGAACCGTTCTGCGTCGTCCTGCCGACCCATCATCCGCTGGCGGCAAAGCAGGAAATTCCGCCAACCGATGTCGCCGGTGAAAACCTGTTGCTGCTGGGCAACGGCAACTGTTTCCGTGACCAGGTCGTGCAGGCCTGTCCCAAGCTCTCCGAACCCGGCGGTGTCGAGGGGGCGCTCGAAGGCAGCTCGCTGGAGACCGTGCGCTATATGGTTGCCAGCGGCGCGGGGATTTCGGTCGTGCCGGTGTCGGCGGCAAACTCCTGGCCGCGCGACGAAACCCTGTTGCAATTCCGCCCCTTCTCCGAGCCTGCGCCCCGGCGGCGCGTCGTTGTTGCCTGGCGTGCCACTTTTCCGCGTCCGCAAGCCATCGATGTGTTGCGTAGGGCGATTGCCGATGCATTGCCAGCCGGGGTGCTGCCCGCCTGACAATAGCTGGCACGAAGATTGCTTCCTGATGGGCTGTATGACTTTACCGAGGCCCATCATGTCCATTACGATTGTTTCTGCCCCTCAGCTTGCCGACGGATCGGCAAAAACTGCCGCCAGCAGTTTCTCCGGCGATGAAGCCGCAAGCCTGTCGGCAGATTTTGCCAGTCTGCTGTTTGCCCAGTTGCTGCCGCCTGTCGAAGCATCGGCACCGGTCAGGGAAAAGGCGATGGAAACGGCGGCTGAACCGGGTGATGCGGCCAGCCTGCTGGCTGCGGCCGGATTTGTTCCGGTCGAAAGTACGCTCAAGGGCGGGCTTCAGCCTGCTGCGGAACGGACGGAAAAGCCGCTGGCGACCTTGTCGGCCAGCCTGTCAGCGTCCGAGCGTCGTGTCGAGGACAAGCCCTTGCCGTTCACGGAGGCGCTCGAGGAGCGGCCTGAATTTGCCGGTAAACCGGCAAAAATTGCCGCTTCGGCCGGGCTGTCTACGGAAATGTCGGCCAGCGAGACAGTAACGGAAAGCCGGCAAAACACCGGTCAGCCGCTCGTTGCGGCAGCCAATGCCCTGCACAATCAGGCTTCGGCGCAGTCGGTGGCGAAAACCGTGATCGAAACGCCGGTTCATGATCGTGGCTGGCAGGAAGCGTTCAGTCAGAAAATCGTCTGGCTGGCCGGTAACGAGCGGCAGTCGGCGCAAATTACCCTCAACCCGCCGCAAATGGGGCCGATAGAGATTGCGTTGAATATCGACAAGGGAAATGCCACCGCCAGTTTTGTTTCGGCCAATGCCGACGTGCGCGAATCCATCGAAATGGCGCTGCCGCGCCTGCGTGAAATGTTTGCCGGCATTGGTCTGGAGCTCGGGCAGGCCAACGTTAGCGAAGAATCTTTCCGGCAGGCGGCGGACAATGCCAGTGCGCAGGCCGCAACGCGCTGGACGGGCGATCAGGCTATACTTGTCACCCAGGCGGGAATGCAGGGGGCGACCAGCGGGCTGTTTGTCCAGCGGAGTGGCAGCGGACTGGTTGATATCTTCGCGTAAATCCCGTGGCCGCGCCGGGCCTGGAGCGGGCAAAGGATCGTATCGGAATAACAGGTTTGACAGGAGGATTTGTTGATGGCCAAGGAAGCAGAAGCCGCAGCGGCACCGAAAAAAAGCAAGAAGTTGCTGATCATCATCGGATTGGTGGTGGTCTTGCTGCTGGGCGGGGGTGGGGCGGCCTTTTTTCTGATGAAGGGCGACCACGAAGAAGGTGATGAAGACGAGGTTGTCGTGGAAAAGGCCAAGCCGAGCAAGAAAAAGGCCGCCAAGGAAGTCATGCCGACCTATATTGCGCTTGATGCTTTCACCGTTAACCTGATCCCTGAAAACGGTGAGCAGTTCATGCAGTTGATGCTCTCGATCGAGGTGGAAGATGCCCACGTCGGCGACAAGGTCAAGGCCTATACCCCGAAGATTCGCAATGACATCATGCTGCTCCTGTCCGGAAAGAAGGCCTCCGATCTGGCCCCCAAGGAGGGCAAGGAGAAACTGGCAGGCGAGATTCGTGAGCTGATCAACGGCATCCTGGCTCCGGGCAGTAAAAACAAGTCGGACGGGCCGGTCATGGAAGTTTTGTTTACCTCGTTCATCATCCAGTAAACAGACCGGCGAAATGGCCTCCGATTTTCTTTCCCAGGACGAAGTTGATGCGCTACTCAAGGGCGTCACGGGGGAGTCTGACGAGCCGGAAGAGCAGGCGCACGAAGAAGGTGAAGTCCGCAACTACAACCTGGGCACGCAGGAGCGCATCGTCCGCGGACGGATGCCGATGCTCGAACTCATCAACGAGCGCTTTGTCCGTTATCTGCGTATTGGTCTGTTCAACTACATGCATCGCTCCGCCGAAGTGTCGGTCGGGCCGATCCGCGTACAGAAATACAGCGAATTCATCCGCAACCAGGTGGTGCCGACCAACCTCAACCTGGTGACGGCCAAGCCCCTGCGTGGCACGGCGCTGTTCGTCTTTGACCCCAATCTGGTCTTTCTGGTGGTCGATAACATGTTCGGCGGTGACGGGCGTTTTCATACCCGCGTTGAAGGCCGCGATTTTACCGGCACCGAGCAGCGCATCATCCAGGGCCTGCTGCGCGTTGTTTTTGCCGAATACACCCGTTCGTGGAAGCCGGTCTATGACTTCCACTTCGAGTATGTGCGCTCGGAAATGAATTCGCAGTTTGCCAACATCGCCACGCCTTCGGAAATCGTCATCTCGACGACCTTCTCGATCGAGTTTGGCGGTACCTCGGCCGACATGCATATCTGCTTCCCGTACCTGATGCTCGAGCCGATCCGCGATCTGCTCTACAGTTCGATGCAAAGCGATCAGCTCTCGACCGATCAGCGCTGGATCGTCATGCTGCGTCGGCAGTTGAAGGATGTCGAGGTCGAAATCGTTGCCCAACTGGCAACGGCTTCCGTCACGCTCCGGCAGATCCTTGAAATGAAGGAAGGCGACATCATCCCGATCAGCATTCCCGAAAAAATCACTGCCAGCGTCGATGATATTCCGTTGATGGAGTGCCGTTACGGCCTGCAAGGCGGGCAATACGCACTCAAGATCGAACAATTCGTCTCGCTCAGCGAGAACGCCCCCGTGGGAGAGCAAGCATGACCGACGAAACCGAAAACCCCCTGCCCGAAGAGGCCACCGAAAATACGTCCAGCGTGGAAGACGACTGGGCCGCCGCGATGGCCGAACAGGCTGTGGCCGATGCCGCTGCGGTGACGGCGGAGCCCGCCAAGATTTTCCAGCCTTTCGATCAGGGCAATGGCAGTGCGTCGATGATGAACGAACTCGACATGATCCTGGATATTCCCGTCCAGATTTCCGTCGAGCTGGGGCGGACCAAGATCACCATCAAGAACCTGCTGCAACTGGCTCACGGTTCTGTCGTCGAGTTGGACAACATGGCCGGTGAACCGATGAGCGTCTACGTCAATGGCACGCTGATTGCGCAGGGCGAAGTCGTCGTGGTCAACGAAAAATTCGGCATCCGCCTGACCGATATCATTACGCCTTCTGAGCGGATGCGGAAAATCAGGCAGTAGCCTGAAATTCCGTGAAAAGTGAAAGGTGAAAGGTGAAATGTGGAAAACCCTGCCTGTAGCAGTTGTGTCGGGATAGGTTTGTCCTTTACAAAGCGCGAAGCGCCTGATATTTCACATTTCACCTTTCATGTTTCACTTTTCACGCTTTGTCGTATTTCACAGTAAGATAGCGCCAACTTTTTCTCCTGGCCGACGACTTGAGCTCCGATCTTTTCTTCTTCTGCCGGAAAACGGCTGGCTTGCTTCTGGTGCTGGCTGCGCCGCTGGCATTTGCCCAGGGGGGCGTGGCAGAAGCTCCCGGCGCTTCCACGACGGCCATCCTGCAAATGCTGTTGGGTCTGGCGGCGATCATCGGCATTCTCTTTGCCGGTGCCTGGCTGCTGCGCCGCCTGGACGGTGGTCGGCGTTTCGGCAATACCGGGCCGATGAAGATCGTTGGCGGGCTGATGATCAGTGCCAGGGAGCGCATCCTGCTCGTCGAAGTCGGTGATTCCTGGCTGGTGGTCGGGGTTGTGCCTGGACAGATCAAGACACTGCATACCCTGCCCAAGGGGGAGTTGCCCGCTGTCAGTGGCGACAAGCCATTCGGTCAATGGCTCAAACAGATCAGCGAACGCGGCCAGGCCTCGTGAAACAATGTGAAAGGTGAAAGGTGCAAGTCCAGGAAACATCCCGTCTTCCTCTTCAGCCCGTCTTCGGCAGGAAGCTTCGCGTGCCCGGGTGTCTGAGGCGCGGCTGGTTTGCCATCCCCCTTCGTGGCAGCAAACACCTTCTCGGCTTCTTCCTGCTGCTGGTGCCGCTGGCTGTCTGGGCGCAGACCGGCGGTTTGCCCGCGCTGACCATGACACCAGCGCCTGGCGGCGGTCAGACCTGGACGCTGTCGATTCAGACGCTACTGACACTGACCGCGCTGACCTTCATTCCGGCGGTGGTGCTGATGATGACCGGCTTCACGCGCATCATCATCGTGCTGTCGCTGCTGCGTCACGCGCTCGGCACACAGACTTCGCCGCCGAATCAGGTGCTCGTCGGTCTGGCGCTGTTTCTTACCTTCTTCGTCATGTCTCCGGTATTCGACAAGGTGTATGTCGATGCCTACCAGCCATTTACCGAAAACCGCATCAGCTTCAACCAGGCACTCGAGCGGGGTGTGGCACCGTTGCACGCCTTCATGCGCAAGCAGACGCGCGAATCCGATCTCGGTCTCTTTTCGCGGCTAGCAAATACGCCGAAAGTGGAGTCGGCGAAGGACATTCCCCTGCGGGTGCTGATCCCGGCCTTTGTTACCAGTGAGCTGAAAACCGCCTTCCAGATCGGCTTCATCATCTACATTCCCTTCCTGATCATCGACATGGTCGTTGCCAGCGTACTCATGTCGATGGGCATGATGATGATGTCGCCGGTGATGATGGCCCTGCCGTTCAAACTGATGCTGTTCGTGCTGGTGGACGGCTGGCATCTGTTGCTTGGCTCGCTGGTCATGAGCTTCTCGACATGACACCCGAACTGGTGATGAGCCTGGGGCGGCAGGCGGTCGAAATGACGCTGATTCTCGCCGGGCCGCTCCTGCTCTCGGCGCTGGTGGTCGGCCTGATCGTCAGTATTTTCCAAGCGGCGACACAGATCAACGAACAGACGCTTTCCTTCATCCCCAAGCTGATCGCTACCTTCATCGCCTTGCTACTGGCCGGCCCGTGGATGTTGCAGATGATGGTCGAGTTCATCCGCCGTCTGCTGGAAAATATTCCGCAGATGATTGGCTGAGCCAAGGCAGTGGAAAGTGGCGAGTGGAAAGTGAAAGATCAGGCGCTGCGCGCACTAACCACTAACCCCTAGCCTCCAGCCACTGTATTTCACGCTAAAAGAAAATGATTTCCCTGACCACCGCCCAGCTCAATGTCTGGATCGCCGCTTTCTTT
>CAYMYD010000009.1:21153-23006 GCA_964394535.1 uncultured Propionivibrio sp.
GAAAATGATTTCCCTGACCACCGCCCAGCTCAATGTCTGGATCGCCGCTTTCTTTTTTCCGCTGGCGCGTATCCTGGCGCTGCTGGCGGCGGCGCCACCGTTCAGCAATCCGGGGCTGACCACGCGTGTCCGGCTGATTCTCGGCATGGCGATTGCCGTGGCTGTCACGCCAGCCTTGCCGACGATGCCGGGTGTTGAACCGGCGTCCGGTATCGGCCTGCTGATTTTTGCCCAGCAACTGCTGATTGGCTTTGCCATCGGCTTCACCCTGCGCCTGGTTTTCAATGCCGTCGATTTGGCCGGTACCATGATCGGTTACCAGATGGGCCTCGGTTTTGCCACCTCCTACGACCCGCAGAACGCGTCGCAGTCGCCGGTTGTGTCGGAATTTGTTGGCGTCCTGGCATTGCTCACCTTCCTGTCGATGAACGGACATCTGATGGTATTGGCGACGCTGGTGCAGAGTTTTACCGTGATTCCGGTTGGCGTCGGCAAACTTGCCGCAGCGACCTGGCTGAATATCGCCAACGCTGGCGGCGTCATTTTTGTCTCCGGGGTTTTTCTGGCCCTGCCGGTCGTCATTGCCCTGCTGATCACCAACACTGCCCTGGGAATTCTTGGCCGCGTCGCGCCACAGCTCAACATCATCGCCGTTGGCTTCCCGGTCACCCTGATTCTCGGCTTCATTGCCTTGCAGATCTGCCTCAACTACCTGGCCGCGCCGCTGCAGCAACTGTTCGAGTACGGACTCGATTCGATGATCCGCTTTTTTGTGCTGGCGTAGGCGGAAAATCATTCAGAAAATCCTGTTTCAAAAACCGCATCGGAGCATCGCGACGTGATCAATACCATGAGCCTTCTGCTGGTCTATCAACTTGTTGGCGAGTTGCTGGTACGGCTGTTTTCCCTCACGCTTCCCGGCCCGGTGCTGGGCATGGCCCTGCTTTTCCTGACCTTGCTGGTGCGGGGGAAAGTCAGTCAGGAGCTGCGTTCCGGGACGAGTTCCCTGTTGCAGCACCTGTCTTTGCTCTTTGTTCCGGCCGGGGTCGGCGTAGTGGTGCACCTGCAGCGGGTGGCTGACGAATGGCTGCCGATCGTCGCCGCGACGGTCATCAGCACCTTCATCGGTCTGGGGGTGACGGCGCTGATCATCTGCGCGATGACGCGACAACCGGTCGGGGAAAAATCATGAGCGGCAGCACGATCAGCGCCCTGTGGGTCTATCTGGCGGCTTCGCCACTGCTCGGACTGACGCTGACCCTGCTCGCCTACCAGGGCGGCGTCTGGCTGTTCCGGTGCAGCGGCCAGCAGGCCTGGGCCAATCCGGTGCCGCTGGCCATTCTGTTCATCGGTACGCTCCTGTGGCTGACCGAAACGCCTTACGCGACGTATTTCGAGGGCGCGCAGTTCGTCCATTTCCTGTTGGGCCCGGCCACGGTGGCGCTGGCCGTCCCGCTTTATATGCAGTGGAAGCATCTCCGACGCATGGCGCTGCCGCTTCTGGTCGCCCTGCTGGCCGGTTCTGCTGCCGCCGCTTTTTCGGCCATGGGCATCGCGTCCTGGCTGGGAGCTTCGCCGGAGACGGTACGTTCGCTGGCCCCCAAGTCGGTGACCACGCCAATTGCCATGGCCGTTGCCGAGCAGATCGGTGGCCTGCCTTCCCTGACCGCCGTGCTGGTGGTGATCACCGGCATTACCGGCACGCTGTGCTTCCCTGCTTTTTTCCGCCTGCTGAAAATCCGCAATCCGGCGGCACAAGGCTTTGCCGCCGGCTTGTCAGCACACGGACTCGGCACGGCCCGGGCCTTCCTTATCAGTGAGGAAGTGGGCGCGTTTGCAGCGCTGGGCATGGG
>CAYMYD010000010.1:0-22864 GCA_964394535.1 uncultured Propionivibrio sp.
AAGCAGATGGCCCGCCAAAATGACTGAAAAGGCACCACCAGCACGAAAACAGGCGTGAAGTGCCGCCTGATGAACAATCTGGGCTTCAACCCTCTTGGCGAAGCAGAAACAAGAGGTAGAATGCAGAGCGTTACGCAGGAGTTTTGAGTAGCCTTTGTTCGACCGAGGGGTGCTGGTTCCTGAACCATGTCCCGAGGGAGAGTATTCGACAACAATAGGAGAAAACATGGGTCAGCACATTACCGCCAATCTTCGTTCCGTAGCACTTGTCGGTCACGGCGCCGCAGGCAAGACCACCCTTGCCGAAACACTGCTTGCCACGACCGGCACGATCACTTCGCGTGGTGCCATCGAAAAGGGCAATACCGTCTGCGATTTTGATCCGCAGGAAAAAGAGCTTCGTCATTCGATCAATTCGGCTATCGTCGGCTTCAACTGGCTGGATTATCACATCCATCTGGTTGACACGCCGGGATTCCCCGATTTCGCCGGACAGGCCATTGGTGCGCTGGCGGCGGTCGATACCGCCGTGATCGTCATCAACGCCCAGAACGGTATCGAACTGAATACCGAACGGATGATGAAGGCTGCCGCTGCCCGCAAACTGTGCCGGATGATTGTCATCAACAAGATTGACGCCGATAACGTTGACCTGCCCAAGCTGCTTGGTAACATCCGCGACCGTTTCGGTCACGAGTGCATGCTGCTCAACCTGCCGACGAAGAACGGTCAGGATGTCATCAATGTGCTCGACCACGTCGACGGTGAGAGCGATTTCGAATCAGTCGCCGAAGCCCACCGCGCCATCATCGACCAGATCGTCGAGGAAGACGAAGACCTGCTGGCCAAATACCTGGAGGACGGTGAAGACCCCGCGCCCGAGGCGTTGATCGCCCCGTTCGCCAAGGCCTTGTGTGACGGGCATCTGATCCCGATCCTGTTTGTTTCGGCAAAAACTGGCGTCGGCATCCGTCAGCTCCTCGACGTGCTGGGCAAACTGGCTCCCAATCCTTATGAGGGCAATCCGCCGCCCTTCTACAAGGGCGCGCCGGGTACTGCCGATGCGGTACCCTTCGACGCCGTTCCGGACGCCAGCAAGCATGTGCTGGCCCACGTCTTCAAGGTGGTGAGCGACCCCTTCATCGGCAAGCTGGGTGTCTTCCGTGTACATCAGGGGACGATCAAAAAGGATTCGCAGCTTTTCGTCGGCGACGCCAAACGTTCGTTCAAGGTCGGCCACCTGTTCCGTCTGCTCGGCAAGGAATATATCGAAGTCAGCGAGCTGATTCCGGGTGACATCGGAGCCATCGCCAAAATCGAGGAAATCGAGTTCGATTGTGTGCTGCACGACCTGAAGGGCGAAGTCAGCATTCACCTGCAGCCGCTGGAGTTCCCGCAACCGATGCAGGGGCTGGCGGTCACGGCGAAGAAGAAGGCCGACGAGCAGCGCCTCTTCGACGTGCTGCGCAAACTGGAAATGGAAGACCCCTGCTTCAAGCTCGAGCGCCACGCCACGACCAACGAAACGGTCATCCGTGGCTTGGGCGAGATGCACCTGCGCGCCAAGCTGGCACGTCTGGCCTCGCAGTACAAGGTCGAGCTGGCGACCAAACCGCCACAGATCGACTATCGTGAAACGATCACCGGCAAGGCTCCCGGCCATTGCCGCCACAAGAAACAGAGCGGCGGTGCCGGACAGTTCGGCGAAGTCATGCTGCGCGTCGAACCGCTGCCGCGTGGCGGTGGCTTCGAGTTTGTCGACGAAGTCAAGGGCGGGGCGATTCCCGGCGTGTTCATGGCCTCTGTCGAAAAAGGCGTGCGGCAGGCGCTGGCGGACGGCATCGTCGGCGGCTTCCCGGTCTCCGATGTTCGTGTCATCGTCTATGACGGCAAATCTCACGCGGTTGACAGCAAGGACATCGCCTTCTTCACTGCCGGGCGCAAGGCGGTTATTGAAGCCGTTCGTGCGGCCACGCCGATCATCCTGGAGCCGATTGTCGATATCGAAATCCTCGCGCCGGAATCCGCCGTGGGCGACCTGTCCGGCGACCTGTCCGGCAAGCGCGGCCAGATTACCGGCACGCAGGGTCGCGGCGCTGGTACTTTGGCGCTCAACGGCAAGGTGCCGCTGGCCGAACTCGACGACTATCAGGGGCGGCTCAAGTCGCTGACCGGCGGGCAGGGCTCGTACAGCATCAGCTTCTCGCACTACGCCGCCGTCCCGGCCGCCACGCAGCAGCAACTGGCGTCGAAACACAAGGTCGTTGGGCTCGAAGACGACTGATGCTGCTGAGGCAATGCCAGACGAAGGGCGAAACGTGAAAGGTGAAAACCCCTCACGTTTCGCCTTTTTCCCTGCATTGATCGCCTCTCCCGTCATTCAGGCGGCCATTGCTGACGAGGCAAGCCGCCGGGGAATCAGCACGGATGCCGCCCGGCAACAGGCGCAGCGTTTCCTGCAGGAAATCGCCGCCCGCTATTCGCCCGCGACGATGCGTTTTGCGGCCCGCTGTTTCGCCTGGCTGTGGCCGCATTTGTATGACGCCATCGAGGTCTATCATTTTGAGCGTGTGACCCGGCTGGCCCCGGAGGCGAGAATCGTTCATATCCCGGCGCACCGGAGCCATCTCGACTACCTGCTGCTTTCCTCCCTGCTGTACGAAAAAGGCCAGACGGTGCCGCTGGTTGCCGCCGGAATCAATCTTAATCTCCCGCTGGTCGGGGCGCTGTTGCGGCGCTGCGGCGCTTTCTTCATGCGCCGCAGTTTCAAGGGCGAAGCGCTCTATAGCGCGGTCTTCAGTGAATACCTGCATCTTTTGCAGCAACGCGGCACGGTGCTTGAATACTTCATCGAAGGCGGGCGCAGCCGCACCGGCTACACGCTGACGCCGAAAACCGGCCTGCTCGGCATGAGCCTGGCCAGCTTCCTGCGCGACTCCACCCGGCCGTTGTACTTTGTGCCGATTTACATCGGCTATGAAAAGCTCTTCGAGGGCGAGACCTATCTGCGCGAACTGTCCGGCAAAGCCAAAGAGAAAGAGTCGCTGTGGGGATTGCTGCAAACGCTTCGGCGTGTCCGGCGGATTTATGGCCGGGTGCAGGTGAGTTTTGGCGAACCGCTTGATCTCGCCGCTTTCCTCGAACGCCAACGCCCTGGCTGGCAGGATGCCGCGCCCGAAACGCTGGCGGCAAGCGCACGCGAACTGGCGCAGCCGCTGGCGAAAGCGCTGGTCACACGCATCAACGATGCGGCAGTGATTGGCCCGGTCAACCTGATCGCACTGGTGCTGCTCGCTGCGCCGACGCAACGCCTCGACGAAACGCGGCTTCATCGCCAACTTGAACTATGCCGGACGCTGTCCGGTGCGCTTCCCCATGTCTCCACGGAAATCGTCTGCCCGCTGGCCGCAGCGCAAATCGTCGCCTGTGCCGAACAACTCGGCCATGTCGCGCGCTACGGGGCATTGGTCGGCATCGCCGACGGGCAGGCGGCGGGGCTGGCTTATTTCCGCAACAACATCCTGCATCACTTTGTCCTGCCCGCACTGCTGGCCCGGCAGATGTGCGAAGCACGCACGATGACACGGCAGAATCTCGTGCAGACCGTTTGCCAGCGCTACGAAGGCTTGCGCGATCTGCTTTTCCTGCACGGTGAGGCTGGCGAAATCGCGGGTGCTGCCGAGACCATGATCAGCATGCTGCTCGCACATCAACGCTTGCTAGAAGGCGCTAACGGCAGGCTGGACGTGCCGTCAAGCGGCAGTGAAGCATTCGCCGACCTGGAAAGCCTTGCCGCTTTGCTGCCGCAGGACTTCCCGTAAACCGGTTTCCTGTCAGGCGCTTGGCGTGCTGCCACGCTGGGTGGCCTGTTCCAGACGGGCTTTTTCGGCCAGCACACGGTTGGCGTAGCCAGCTGCCGGGTCGCTCGATCCGGCGTAGAACTGCAAGCCGCCGGTCAGACTGCCGCGCAACCGGATGGCTTCGGCCAGCACCGTGGTGCCGATACGGATATTGGTTGCCGGGTCGAGGAAGGGGCGCTCACCGGCGTCATCCGGAATCTTGTCCATATGGAAGCGGGGGATGACCTGCATCAGCCCCTGCGCGCCCATCGGGCTTTCTGCGAAGGGATTGAAACGCGATTCGATGGCGATGATGGCGACGATCAGCAGCGGATCAATCCGCCGTTCCTGTCCGACGACCTGTGCCGCCTCGAAGACCGGCCTCAGAGCATCCGCCGAGACGCGGTAACGTTGTGCGACGTAGGCCAGTGCCTTTTTCATGACCGGAGAAAGCGAATTCTCCGTGCTTTCGGCTTTCTGGCTGCCTTCTGTTTCGCTGACAGGGCGAACAATTGGCGCCATGGCGGAACTATCCGCCTCGGAAGAAACCGTATTGCCGGCCAGAAGCCAGGCGATACCAAGCATCAGCACGATACCGACAATGGTCAGATAGTGCGGAACGGAACGGACAAGGTCGGTATTACGACGAGCCGTCGTTTGTTTGAGCAAAATTGTTGCTGACATGCTCACTCTCCTTTTACGTTGTCATCGCGCAGGAAAAATCACGCGACAAACGGTTACAGGCGGGTGGATACAGACTTTCAACCCAGGGGCGCAATCAGGGATGACTGCGGGGTGACGCTTCCATGACGGGGAACCCCGTATCCAGGAAAAAGGAAGCGTTCCAAGCTGCGAACAGACCGATCATTCAGGCTGGATCGACAGCAAGGCCGCGATCATAATGCCTCATCGCGCTTTGTCAAGTTTTCTTTTTGTTACTTTTTGTTGTGTTTTTGTCAGAAAGAAGGCTTTTTATGCTGCACAGGTACGTCAATCCTCGCCGCCCGGAACGATTGCGGTGGTGCTTTCAGCAGCTTCGTTTTTGGTGACGAAGCGCGCCATCAGCATGCCCAGTTCGTAGAGCAGACAGAGCGGAATCGCCAGCATGAGCTGTGAAATGACGTCCGGCGGGGTGAAGATGGCCCCGATCACAAAGGCTCCGACGATCACGTAAGGCCGCCACTCCTTGAGTGTTTTGAGTTCGACGATGCCCATTTTTACCAGCACGATGACGATCACCGGCACTTCGAAGGTCACGCCGAAGGCAATGAAGGTGGTCAGCACGAAAGACAGGTATTTTTCGATGTCGGTCATCCATGCCACGCCTTCCGGGGCGATTTTCGACATGAAACCGAACACCGTCGGGAAAACCAGGAAGTAGGCGAAAGCCATGCCGATAAAGAACAGCAGGACACTGGAGGCCACCAGCGGAAAGGCCAGCCGTTTTTCGTGCGCGTAGAGACCCGGCGCGACAAAGGCCCAGACCTGGTAAAGCACATAAGGCAGGGCAATGAGGAAGGCGACCATCAGCGCCACCTTCATCGGCACGAGGAAGACGCCAACCACGTCGGTGGCGATCATCTGCCCGCCTTTGGGCAAGGTGGCCAGCAGAGGCTGGGCGAGCAGCGCGTACAACTCCTTGGCCCAGGGAAACAGGCAGAGGAAAACAATGCCGACCGACATCAGCACACGAATCAGCCGGTCACGCAGTTCGACCAGGTGCGAGAAAAAGGTTTCTTCCTGCTGCTCACTCATGCTTTTTTGACCGTTTCGTCGGTGCTGGCAGGGGTTTCGGAGGTTTCGGCAAGCGCTGCCACGGCGGTTTCGGTGGTTTCGCTGCTTGCCGGCGTGTCATTGACACTTTCGGCGATTTGCTGAATCGAGGATTCGACCGAATCGACGGACTCCTGCACATTGGCTTCAATCGCCTTGATTTCCTGATTCATGCTCTGCTCGAAGCTGCGCGCGGACTCCTGCATTTCGGATTGCAGGCGCTTCAACTCATCAAGCTGGATTTCGCGGCTGATGTCCGCCTTGACCCCGTTGACGTAGCGCTGCACCCGTCCGAGCAGCAGACCGGCGGTACGCGCCACGCGCGGCATGCGCTCAGGGCCGACGACCACCAGCGTCACGATGCCGATGACAATCAGTTCGGAAAAGCCGATATCAAACATAATGGGGCGGTGAAAAATGAAATGTGAAACGTGAAATGTGCAAAACCTTCCGGCAAAATGCAGCAGGCACAGAGCCTCACATTTCGCGTTTCACTCAAGGTCAGGACTTCACTTTTTCCTTGACTTCGCCCTCGATGGTCTGGCCTTCGGCGACCTGTTTGGGGGGTGTGGATTCGGCGGGTTTGTCTTCGGCGGCTTTCATGCCTTCCTTGAAGCCCTTGACCGCACCACCGAGATCTTCGCCAATATTGCGCAGTTTCTTGGTGCCAAAAACCAGCATGACGATCAGCAAGACAATGAGCCAGTGCCAGACGCTAAAAGTACCCATGATTTCTCCTTAATTCCGTGTGAACATCGGCCCGACCGGTTCCGGCCCGCCGACAATGTGTGCATGCAGATGCGGGACTTCCTGTCCGCCAATGCGCCCCGTGTTGATGATAACCCGGAAGCCGTCCGTGCTGCCGTTTTTGCTGGCGAGTTGTTGTGCGACGGCCAGCATGCGTCCGAGCACCGGTTCATCTGCGGCGCTGACTTCAGCGAGCGACGTGATATGTACCTTGGGAATGACCAGCAGGTGCATCGGCCGCAGTGGATGGATATCGTGGAAAGCGAGGACAAGATCGTCCTCGAAGACCTTCTGCGAAGGGATTTCCCCACGCACGATCTTGCAGAAAAGGCAGTTATCCATAGTCATTCATTTCCTGGAATTTTTTTCATCAATGCCGGAAACCCCTTCCCGGCGGGCCAGTTCCTGCGCAACCTCGTCAATTCCCATGTCGTAGAAGGCCAGCAACGCCAGGAGATGGTAGATCAGGTCGGCAGATTCGCTGATTATAGGCCCTCGCTGCCCATCCTTGGCGGCCATGATGACTTCGGCGCTTTCCTCGCCAATTTTTTTCAGGATCGAATCCGGCCCCTTGGCAAAGAGTTTGGCGGTGTAGGAGGTCGATGGATCGGCCCCTTTGCGTGAGGCGAGCGTGGCTGACAGGCGTTGCAGGACATCGGCAGCGTTCATTGGTAGATTTCCTCGGGGTTTTTCAGGAGCGGATCGACCGCCTGCCAGCGTCCGTCCCGTAATTCCTGATAAAAGCAGCTTTCGCGTCCGGTGTGGCAGGCAATGCCACCGACCTGTTCGACGGCCAGCAACAGGACATCGCTGTCGCAGTCGGTACGCAGGGCCAGGAGTTTCTGGAAGTGTCCGGATTCCTCGCCCTTGCGCCACAGGCGCTGGCGGGAACGCGACCAATACACGGCGTTGCCGCTACGCAGCGATTCTTCAAGGGATTCACGGTTCATCCAGGCGAACATCAGGACGCGGCCACTGGTGGCATCCTGGGCAATCGCCGGGATCAGACCGTTTTCATCCCACTTGAGAGAAGCGATCCAGGGCTGGGCAGGGGAGGGCATTTCTGCATTGTTTGGTTTTGCCCTCCCCGCTTCCCCGGCCTCCCTTCCCACGTGCATCACAAACGAACCTCGATGCCGCGCGCGCGCAGGTATTCCTTGGCTTCGCGGATGGTGTATTCACCGAAGTGAAAAATGCTGGCGGCGAGAACCGCGTCGGCGTGGCCTTCGCTGACGCCATCGGCCAAATGCTGGAGATTGCCGACCCCGCCACTGGCGATGACCGGCACTTTGACTGCATCGGAGACAGCGCGGGTCAGCGGCAGATCGAAACCATTCTTGGTGCCGTCACGATCCATGCTGGTCAGCAGGATTTCCCCTGCGCCCAGTTCCTGTACGCGCAGCGCCCAGTCGATGACGTCCAGCCCGGTGGCGGTGCGCCCGCCGTGCGTGAAGACTTCCCATTTGTCCGGCCCGACCTGCTTGGCGTCAATGGCCACGACGATGCACTGGTTGCCGACCTTGGCAGCCGCTTCGGCGACCAGATCGGGATTGAGCACTGCCGCCGTATTCATGCCCACCTTGTCTGCACCGGCGTTGAGCAGACGGCGCACATCGGCGACCGTGCGCACGCCGCCGCCGACGGTCAGCGGGATGAAGATCTGCGCGGCGCAGGCTTCGACGACGGAAAGAATGATGTCGCGCTGGTCGCTCGTCGCGGTGATGTCGAGGAAGGTGAGTTCGTCGGCGCCTTGTTCGCTATAACGACGGGCGATTTCGACCGGGTCACCGGCATCGCGCAGGTCAACGAAGTTGACGCCCTTGACGACCCGCCCGGCGGTCACGTCAAGGCAGGGGATGATGCGTTTGGCAAGATTTGAAGTGCTGGCCATGATGGCTTTCTTGGCGTGAAAAGGCGGTGGTTAGTGGCTGGTGGTTAGTGATTAGTGAAAGGGTGGCTTGCGCCATGAAAGCAGGGGGAAATCACGACTGTGTCAGCCGGTCGGCTTCTTCCTGTGCGGTGGCGAAATCAAGCGTGCCGTCGTAAATCGCGCGGCCGGCGATGGTGGCGAAGATGCCTTCGCTTTCGACTTCGCAGAGCTGGCGAATGTCGTCCAGGCTGGAGAAGCCGCCGCTGGCAATGACCGGAATGCGCAGCGCCTGCGCCAGTTTGACGGTGGCTTCGATGTTGATGCCGGTGAGCATGCCGTCACGGCCGATATCGGTGTAGATGATGCTTTCGACGCCGTAATCCTGGCATTTTTTGGCCAGATTGATCACGTCGTGGCCGGTCAGTTTGGACCAGCCGTCGACAGCGACCTTGCCCTCCTTGGCGTCCAGTCCGACGATGATCTGTCCGGGGAAGGCGCTGCAGGCGTCGTGCAGGAAGCCGGGATTCTTGACCGCCGCCGTGCCGATGATGACGTAACTTACCCCGTTGTCGAGGATGCGTTCGATGGTATCAAGGTCACGGATGCCGCCACCAAGCTGGATGGGGATTTCGTCGTCCAGGGCATCGACGATGGCACGGATGGCGCGTTCGTTCTTCTGTTTGCCGGCAAAAGCGCCGTTGAGATCAACGACATGCAGACGACGCGCACCCTGCTCCAGCCAGTGGGCGGCCTGTTCGCCGGGAGAATTGGAGAAAACCGTGGCATCGTCCATGAGGCCCTGTTTCAGGCGGACGCACTGTCCATCCTTCAGGTCAATCGCGGGAATGATCAGCATGTTTTAAAACGAGTGATGGTGGAAGAAAAGAGGATCTGAAAATTTGACGGTGGTCGAGGCGTTAATTTATCACGGCTTCCACTGAATGAAGTTCTCCAGCAGGACAAGACCGCTCCGGGCACTTTTCTCAGGATGGCACTGGATGGCGAAAATATTATCTTGTGCGACCGCGCTGGTAAAGGGAATGCCGTAGTCCGTTTGTCCGACCATCATGCCGTGCCTGGTCGGGACGACATGATAACTATGCACGAAGTAGAAGCGCGACAGATCGGCAATGCCGTGCCATAGCGGATGCGGGCGGGTTTGCTGCACGGTGTTCCAGCCCATGTGCGGCACCTTGAGCTGATCCATCGCTGCCCCGGAAAAACGCTGCACCGGCCCGGCGAGCACCCCCAGCCCCGGCACGTCGCCTTCTTCGCTGCGCTCAAAGAGCATTTGCAGGCCAATGCAGATGCCCAGAAAGGGTTTGTTGCGGGCAGCATCAAGTACCGCCTGGCGCAGGCCGCGTGCGTCGAGTTCGTGCATGCAGTCGGGCATCGCCCCCTGGCCGGGGAAAACCACACGCTCGGCCGCAGCGACAACGGCTGGATCGGCGGTAACGCATACTTCGCGGCCACCAGCCACCTGCCTGAGTGCCTGCCAGACCGAGCGCAGATTACCCATGCCATAGTCGACCACGGCAATCGTGCCGGGGCTTTGGATCATTTCAGAGGCTTCCCTTGGTCGATGGAATACGATCCGCCGTGCGCTCATCGTTTTCCAGCGCCATGCGCAGGGCGCGGCCAAAGGCCTTGAACACCGTTTCGGCCTGGTGATGCGCGTTCTCGCCGCGCAAGTTGTCGATGTGCAGGGTCACGAGGCCATGATTGGTGAAGCCCTGGAAGAATTCACGCAGGAGGTCGACGTCGAAACTGCCGATCAGCGCGCGGCAGAAATCGACCTTGAAAACGAGGCCGGGGCGCCCGGAAAGGTCGATCACCACCCTCGAAAGCGCTTCATCGAGCGGCACATAGGCGTGACCGTAGCGGCGCAGTCCTTTTTTGTCGCCAACGGCCCTGGCCAGCGCCTGTCCGAAGGTGATGCCGATGTCTTCCACCGTATGGTGCGCGTCGATGTGCAGGTCGCCGGTGGCTTCGACTTCCAGATCAATCAGGCCGTGACGGACGATCTGGTCAAGCATGTGGTCGAGAAAAGGAACGCCGGTGGCAAATTTTCCCTGCCCCGTGCCATCAAGATTCAGGCGGACCCGAACCTGGGTTTCCAGTGTGTTTCTGCTGATTTCTGCCTGCCGCATGGGTGTCCCTGTCATCCATCGAATCATCGGAGCGCGCATGATACCATCTTGTCCTTCCGATGCATTCGACCCTGTGAGCCTTTCATGAGCCAATTCTGGAGCCAACTCGTTCATCAGCTGACGCCCTACGTACCGGGCGAGCAACCCAAAGTGCCGGATCTCGTCAAACTCAATACCAACGAGAACCCCTATCCGCCTTCACCACGCGCCGTGGCCGCCATGCAGGCGGAAATAGCTGCCGATGGGGCCAGCCTGCGCCTTTATCCTGACCCCAACGCCGATCGGCTCAAGACCGCGATCAGTACGTGCTTTGCCGACCATGCCATCTGTCCCGAACAGGTTTTTGTCGGTAACGGGTCGGATGAAGTGCTGGCACATGCCTTCATGGCGCTTCTGAAGCATGATCTGCCGATCCTGCTGCCCGACATCAGCTACAGCTTTTATCCGGTCTATTGCGGTCTGTACGGCATCGACAGCGTCAACGTGCCGCTTGATGAAAATTTTGCCATCCGTGTTGACGATTACCGGCAGGCCAATGGCGGCATCATTATCGCCAACCCCAACGCACCGACCGGACACCTGCTGCCGCTTGCCGAAATCGAGCGGCTGGCGGCCATGCACCCGCATTCCCCGCTGGTTGTCGATGAAGCCTATATCGACTTCGCCGGGGCAAGCATTCCGACGGCGGTTGCGCTGGTGAGCCGCTATCCCAACCTGCTGGTCATCCGCACGCTGTCCAAGTCGCACGCACTGGCCGGACTGCGTGTCGGCTATGCGATTGGGGATGTCGCGCTGATCGAGGCGCTGGATCGGGTCAAGAACAGTTTCAATTCCTATCCGCTCGATCGCCTGGCAATCGTCGGGGCAAGTGCAGCCATCGAAGATCGTGCCTGGTTCGAAAAGACCCGCCACGCCGTCATGAACAGCCGTGAAACGCTGGTTGCACAGTTGCAGGCGCTGGGCTTTGTGGTGCTGCCATCGGCAGCCAACTTCATCTTCGCCCGCCATCCACAGCATGACGCGGCACAACTGGCCGCCGGACTGCGACAGCAGAAGGTCATCGTCCGTCATTTCAAACTGCCGCGCATTGACCAGCATCTGCGTATCAGTATCGGCACCGACGCCCAATGTCAGGCGCTGGTCGATGCGCTGAAAACCCTGCTTACGATTTCTTAATGGAGAATGTCATGAACGAAACAATCCAGCATGTAGACCAAGCCATCCGCTCCCGCCATTCGATGCGTAACTTCCTGGACAAACCGGTGCCGCAGGCCCTGGTCAGAGAGTTGCTCGAACTGGCGGCTTGCGCGCCGTCCAGTACCAACGTTCAGCCATGGAAGGTTTATGCCCTCTGCGGTGCGGACAAGGCCGCCCTCTCTGCCGCCGTCATGGCGCGTTTTGAACAAGGCGAAACCGACGGGCGCGAAGTGGATTGCTATCCCAAGGAGTGGCAGGAGCCCTGGCTGTCACGCCGCCGCGCCGTGGGCCTGGGTTTGTACAAGTTGCTCGGTATCGGCAAGGAGGACAAGGCCCGGATGAAGGCGCAACATGCGCGCAACTTCACCTTTTTTGACGCGCCGGTGGGGCTTCTTCTGACCATCGACCGGCGACTCGGCCAGGGCATGTTGATCGACTGCGGCCTGTTTCTCGGCAACCTGACGATTGCCGCCCGTGCACGCGGGCTCGACACCTGCATCCAGGCTTTTTTCGCCGATTACCACAAAACAATTCGCAGCACCGTGGGGATTTCTGACAACGAAATCGTGCTGGTCGGCGTTTCCCTCGGCTATGCCAACCCTGATGCACCGGAAAACAAGCTGATTTCCGAGCGCGAAGCGGTGGAAGGCTTTGCCGAATTCCGGGGCTTTGCTGATAAATAAACCGCAAAAGTGGCGCAGGAGTCTGCTGCGCCACTTTTTTCAGTGAATGGAAAAACCTCGGCGAACCTCAGTTTACGGGCACGAGTTCGTGGTTTTTTGTACTTTCCGTCGGTGTGCCAACGGCAATCAGATCCTCGATACCGCATTGCAGCACCGTGATCAGCCCACCCAGCACGAGCGTTGAAACATGGGTGGACTGCCCATCGACGATGCGAATCAGTTGGGGAACGGAAATATCAACGCCAATCGCTTTCAGCATGCGCTGCAATGCGGCAACCGAGCGGATGCCGCGCTCGGCCATCACGATGCGAATCCGGAATGCCAGCGTGACCGGGCCAGCGCTGGCAGGGAGGGGGTGGGACATGGGGCCGATCCTCACAAAACGACAGAGTCCAAAACAGGGCTGCAGAAGTGCTGCGTCAGCAGTGTAGCAAAAACACCATTTTAACGAAAATATTTTCATAAAATGATTGACTGCTGCAAATTGTGAACGCATAATCCCCGTCCATTCATCACCCCCTCACACCAGCAGACCCATGCAAGCAAATTCCGTCATCTCAATCGCGACAGCCCGGCGCTCGGCTTCAGCCGACCAGCGTCCCTGTCCTGCCGTGGCCAGCCGCCCGGCAAGCGCCCGACTTGACGGCATGACAAACCCAATAACGCGATTTGGCGGCACAGATTCCGCTAATGACTATCCACACTTCGACAATGCACGGAAACCGGGTGCGCGAAGATTCTGGCTGGAGCAAGGCATGGCGTAAGCCATCTTCTCCTGGCAGCAACAAACGCCAAAGCCCGGATCTCCGCAAGGAATCCGGGCTTTGTGTTCTTATACGGGAGATTTTCCCGGAATGCCACATCTTGAACAAACAAGGAGAAATCATCATGAAACCCCGACTCAAACCCCGTAACCCCCTCGTTGTTCCGGCAAAGTTTCGCAAGGCCGGTGCACATGAGAAAACCGTGAAGGCGCGACGGCGACAGGACAAGCTGGCGCTCCTTCGTGCTATCAAGCAAGGGGCGGAGCTTTGGCAGCAGCGGAATTCCCGCGAGTGTGCTGCTGCCAGCGCTTCGCGCCGACAAAGCCTCTCTGGCATCAGTGGTCTGCGCGCCTGTTTGAAGAACAGGAGGATGCCGTTCGATTCGGCAGGGAGGCACCAGGGGAACCCGCAGGTGAACAATGATGCAGATACTGGGACTTGATTTGGCCGGGAATCCGGCGCAATGGCTGACGACCGAAGAAGCCATCACGGCAGCCGCCAGTGATGGCATTGCCTGGCAATGGGGCGAGGAAAGCTTCGTTTTTTACGGCGGCTGGAACCGTGAGGGAAAGCGTTCGAGTATCGAAGTGCATTCGATCATCGCCCTGAATGGTCGCTTGCCACGGGACAGCTTGCGCGACGAGCTGCCACTGACCAACACCCTGTTATTCCGGCGCGATCACCACACCTGTGCCTACTGCGGCATGCAGTTCCCGCCTAGGGAACTGAGCCGCGACCACGTGATTCCACGCGTGCAGGGCGGCCCGAACCGCTGGAGCAATGTCGTCACCGCGTGCCGGCGCTGCAATCAGCGCAAGGGCGGGCGACGGCCGGAGGAAACGCACGGCATGCAATTGCTGTTCGTGCCCTACGCACCATGCCGCTGGGAGCATTTCATTCTTTCGGCGCGGGAGATTCTCGCCGATCAGATGGATTTCCTGAAGGCACGTCTGCCCGGCCATAGCCGTGTCCGTGCTTGGCCAGACACCCATTGAACAAGGAACAAGAGGAGAAAAAACATGCCGATCAAGGAAGTTATCAGCACTGAACGCGTGCCGGTCAAAATCTGGACCGACGAGGTCGACGAGCAGTCAAAACAACAGTTGCGCAACATCGCCAGCCTGCCTTTCGTGCATCACCACGTCGCGGCCATGCCGGATGTGCATCTGGGCATCGGGGCAACCATCGGCTCGGTCATCGCCACGCACAAGGCAATCATCCCGGCGGCCGTCGGGGTCGATATCGGCTGTGGCATGCTTGCCTGCCGCCTCTCGCTCACCGCCAACGAACTCGACGAAAAGTCGCTGAAAAAGGTCTTTGATCAGATCAACCGTGATGTTCCCGTAGGCCGCGCCCAGCATCAGGACAACAGGGTGCTGATCCATGCGGCCATGCCCTTCGAAGCCCGGCTCGACGCGATGACGGCCAAACACCCGCAACTGCTCAAGTCCTTCGGCAAGTTCTCGAAATGGATGAACCAGATGGGCACCTTGGGTGGTGGAAACCACTTCATCGAAGTCTGTCTGGATACCTCCGATCAGGTCTGGGTGATGCTGCATTCCGGGAGTCGCGGCATCGGCAATGCCCTGGCCAGCTACTTCATCGAACTGGCGCGCAAGGATATGGAGCGTTGGATGATCCAGTTGCCGGACCGGGATCTCGCCTACTTTCCCGAAGGCAGCGAGCATTTTGCCGATTACGTCGAAGCCGTGAACTGGGCGCAGGAGTACGCCATGCAGAACCGTGAAAGCATGCTCGATCTGGTGCTCGCTGCGCTGGGCCGCCATCTGCCGGAGTTCGACGTGACCAGCGAAGTGGTTAACTGCCATCACAACTACGTCACCATCGAGCACCATTACGGCGCCAATGTCTGGGTCACGCGCAAGGGCGCAATCCGCGCCCGCGAAGGCGATCTGGGCATCATTCCGGGCAGCATGGGAGCCAAAAGCTATATCGTGCGCGGCAAGGGCAACCCGGAGAGTTTCCACTCCAGCTCACACGGCGCGGGTCGCAAGATGAGTCGTACCGCCGCCGGAAAACAATTCACCGCCGCCGATCTCGCCCGACAGACCGCCGGTGTGATCTGCCGCAAGGACATCGGCGTTGTCGATGAAATCCCCGGCGCATACAAGGACATCGACACGGTCATGGCGAACCAGTCGGATCTGGTCGAGCCGATCTACCAATTGAAACAGGTGTTGTGTGTGAAGGGTTGAGAAGGAGGAAGGAAAAGCCACGGCGCGAGCCGCTGGGTTGGTGCCGTGGCTTAAATCAAGTTTCCATGTTTTGCTTGAATCGGTATTTTCCGGTTGCCAGATCAGTTTCCACCATGTCTGTCATATCCAAATACCGTTCTGAAGCTGGCAGTATCGGCGCATATCGGAGCAGTGATATTCCTTCAGTAAGCCCCCGTTTGAGAGCTTCTGCGGATTCACCTGTTATCCAGCAGGCAGGATCGGAGACCTGCGCCGGATCGAGCGGGTCGAAATCCGGATCAAGATTGAGTTCGCGTTTTCTGGCTTTCATAAGATAATTTTCAACTAAACAATGCAAATCATTGGCTTGTGGTGAAAGTCATTACCAATCCCAGTCATATGCAATTTCATCCCAGTCAAGTGCTGCGATTTCTTTTTGAATTTTAAGGCTAGGCGGCCCCCATTCATCCTGATACCACACGATCGTGGCAGAAGAGCACCCTCCTCCGTTGCGACTTGTCGATGTCGAATTAAAAACTGCTGCTGAAGTGATTGCCGGAAATGCCAGGCATCTGTAATATTTTTTATGGCCGGGAGGTGGAAAATCGTGTTCAGTTATTTCGGGAGGCAAAGAGGTAATTGGATAATCTTTTCCAAAATGGGTTTTTGCAATTTCCCTGGCCTGCTCTTCTTTGCCTTCGTTGACTGATTTATTTGGATAGCCACAAAGCAGTCCTCCATAAGTTCGCCATTGATATATTTCAAATAGCCATATTTTTCTTCCTCCGTTCATCGAGAATTCGAATTGTCCGAGAGAGGCCGGGTGGATGATCTCCATATAAAACTCCTTAATCCCTGATTACAGGCAATATTTAATTATGACTGACATGCCATCCTGCTGTGATTTCCATATTCACCCTTCAGAAGCCTGTGACAATTGATACAGCTGATTCAGGCAATTCACGAGCTTCGTAACAATTTCCTGCCGGGGTGGCACTTTACCGATGGATTTCTGAGCTTTCCGGAAAAACTCAGCGTTGAGTTGATGCTGGCCATCATGCTTAAATAGCGCCAGATAAAAAGCGCCGACAAGTTCTTGGTGATTACAGTTGTCGTGTAACAGCTTCAGAAGTTCAGCCAGCTTTTCCGGCAACGCAAAAACCCTTCTGATTCCACGATATGTGCCTGGAAACCCTCCACCCATTCTGTTGGCATGTTCTTGCAATTGCTTGATAAACCCTCTGTAGCTATTGTCAATTGGTTTTTGACCGGGAGTGCTACGCGCACGGCATACTCTGGCAGATATGTGCATCCCATCATTGCTTTCCGAAAAGCTGGCTCCACCGTATGAGCCGTGAAGTCGCCTGAAGTAAACTCCTGGACTGGGACGATTGTAGTTTTTTACTACCGAACTACTCCCTCCCCACCCTGCCGGAAGCATTTGCGGCTGTATTTGTAATTCAGGCAGCGCCATCGCTTTTTCTTCCGTGCTGCGTTCAACAGTAATCAGGTAATCAGTCTGCTTGCTGATCAGTTGATGCTGCATAGCCCAGTTCATTTGTTCGCGCTCTGGCAAGGCAGCAAGGTGCGCTTTGGCGGCAACGCGCACGATGGCGTCGGCAGAGGCCGTTTCCGGCAAAAGGGGAACCTGAATGTTTTGACTTTCCTGATTGGCAAACTCGAACGCAACTGTCACTTCATCCGCTCCCGTGGTGGGCAGGGCGGCAAAGACGGTATAGGCATCCCCGGCGAAACAGGCGCGATCGGGCCGCTGTTCCCAGCATGGCGGTGTCGGCCAGGCAATTTCCAGGCGCGACATTTGTGGTTGGCGCATCCGCTTGAAATGACGATAAATGCGCTCGGACATGTCTTCCGTCGGTGCAATCAGTTCGCAGGCCCCGCCGGTTTCATCGGCCATCCGACGTACTGCGTCTTCCGCCACGGCAGAGCCAATGCCCATCGAGAAGATACGCACGCCCTTCTGTTTTGCCTTCAGAATGGCATCACCCTTGCGCCAGTCCTGACCATCGGTCAGCAGCAGAATGTCCATGCCTTTTCCGTCGTGCAACCTGAGCGCAAGTTCGAGCGCACCATCGATATTGGTTCCGCCAAGATTATCAAGATATCTGAGCCAACGACGGGCCATGTCGAGGTTCTTGCGGTTGGCTGGTTGCAGCGCCATGTCGAAATGCCGGAATTCGGTGCCGAAGCCGATGAGGCCGAAGCGATCATCAGGCTCAAGGCTGCCCAGCGCCAGTTCTACGCCTTCTCGCGCCAGATGCAGACTGTCGCCCTGCATTGAACCCGAACAGTCGATAACCAGAACGACATCGCGTTGGTTGGGGATGCTTTCCTGTTCCGGCGGCAACAGGGTGAGCATGGCGATGTTTGTATCGCGGGCGCTGGCTAACACGCCGATGGAGGAAACGTCGTCATTCTGGATTTCCAGGATGAAATCACGATCCATCGAAGCGCCGTTGGCCAGGAAGATGAATAGTTCATCTTGTTCCGCTTTGAGGCTGATCTTGTGGCTGGGGCAGGCAATGGCGCTTTTTGCCAGGGCGCCGGCGATGCTGATCTGGAGTGACAGCGGGTATTCGGCCAGCAGATCGGTTTCGGGGCGCTGCCACGGTTGCATCCCCTTGGGCTCGCCATAGCGCGGAGCGAGTGTGGTCGGTAGCCGGTAACGCAGGCTTTTACCGTTCCAGGCCAGCGTTTCGGCGTAGGAGAGGCTGATTTCCACCGCTTCCCCGGCCATGACATTGCCCAGAGTCGCGTTGTAGATTCCAGCCTCAAGTTCCTGCAGACGGAAAGCCGAGTCGCCTTTGCCGATGGCCTTTTCGTAATCGACTTCGGCCTTGCTGCGCGGGATGACCTCACCGTGATACTGACGATCGCCAATCGTTACCGAGAAAGAAAGCAACACGCCGGAAACCGGCAGCGGAAAGGTATAGATCAACTCCAGATTCGTACTGGTTTCGTTACGGTATCGCTGGGTCAGGCGGGTCTCGGCCAGCAGGCCGGAAATGCGGGCGCTGACATCGACACCGCGCAGTGCCACTCTCTCGCCGGATTCGGCATCGAGTAATCCAAACTCTTCCTCACTTATCATCTTTGTCTCCTTGGTGGTTGCTTTTCGTTTCCTGATAGGCCGTCATAATTTTTCTGAAGAAGTCACGGAGTTCTTCCGGACTCAAGCCGGATTCGCCCGCTTCGACATGAAGTTCAATCCCCGGCGCGACCTGAAGCCGGCTCCAGACTTCGATACTTCCTGGGCTTTGCCGCCTGGGGGGTAAATCGTTCGGGTCGCCGTGCAGCAATTCCCGAATGCGTTCGAGAGACAGTCCGGCGGCCTGCCATTTCTGGATGCTCAGCAACTGCTCGACATGCCGGGCAGCGTAGCGGGCGCCGCGATTCAATCCGTCAGGCCGATCAACCAGGCCCATCTGGATGTAGTAGCGAACCTTTCTGGCTGGCAGGTCGACCAGTGTGCAGAGTTCTTCAAAACCGTAGGTCGGTAAAGTGTGCATATCCGTCTCTTGAGGGTATTTGACGGATAATATAGCACTTAGAGTGACAAATACAAGTGTTAAATAAACTTTTGTACTGAGGTAGCGAAGGCTTCGTGTTTTGCGTGGCTTCCGGGGCCGGTCACCCAGCCCCGGTGCTGGGTTACGGCGTGCCCAAATCCTCCGGATCAAGCATCACGAACGCCGTGAGTTTTTCTCCGTCGCCGAAGAAGCGGCCAATCGACAAGGTTTTCCTTTCCTCCACCCGTACAGCAGGTTTGGCGGGTTTCTCCTCCCGCCCCTCCCGCCTTTCCTTTTTCTTCTCCTTGACCGGCCCGCCCAGGTAGTTCAGTTTGCCGCGTCGCTGGGCTTCTTGTTGTGCTTCTTTCTTTGGCGTCTCCTCGCGGAGTTTGGTGCGCTGGATGCTGACCAGATTGAAACTCTGCCCAGCCTGCGGAACAAACGGCTTATTACGGTTTTGCATATCACTCTCCTCAAAAAATGGACGCACGATTCCCGTAGCAAAAAATGCATCGAGAACCTCTGTTCGAGAGTGATTGCTAGGTTTTCATGTTGTTTGTGCTGAGAATGAGTCAAGCCATGCAAGGGATTATTCCTTTACAGCAATTGCCGTGCCAGCCTGCTTCCTCCTGGGTAACATGACTCTATTCGATTGATTTCTTTGAAAATTACTGTTCAACTTTATTTTTACAAAGCATCTCTTGATTTTCTAATAATCTTTGTTACGATAAAAATATATAAGTAACTCGCGTATTTTATATGTCACGTCAAAACGTCGTCTGGGGTTTTCTTGATCCGTACTGGGATCAGAATAAAGCGCATCCGAGTACCGGTTATTGGCGGCCAACGGTTTCGGCGGTGGAGAATCCTGCTTTTCCGGTCGCTCGCTTCGAGCTGTTGGTTCAGCCGGAACATGATGCGCTGGCAGAGGAAATCATCGCCGCCATTGCTGAAATTTCACCGGACACCCAGGTTCAATTGCATCGCCACAGTTACCGTGATCTTTGGGACTTTGAGGAGGTCTACGCCTACCTGCACGATCTGGTCGCTGACTACCATTTTGCGCCGGAGCGCGAGGATTACTTTTTCCATATGTCGACCGGTACGCACGTCATGCGTATTTGCGCCTTTCTGCTGGTCGAGTCGAACTTCCTGCCGGCGCGTATTCTGCAAACCTACCCGTTCAGCGCCTATGCGGAGAAACAGCCGGGCGGCACACGCATCATTGATCTCAATCTGGCGAAATACGATCTGCTGGCCAAGCGCTTTGCGGTGCGGCGTGAAATCGGCACCTCCTTCCTGAAGTCAGGAATCGCCACCCGCAATGCGGCTTTCAACCAGATGATCGACGAGATCGAAGCCGTGGCGATTGCTTCCCGTGACCCCATTTTGCTGATGGGACCGACAGGGGCCGGAAAATCCCTGCTCGCCGAACGTATTGCCGAACTCAAACGCCAGCGCTTTTTATGCCAAGGCGCGTTTGTTCCGGTGAACTGCGCCACCTTGCGTGGCGACGGGGCCATGTCGGCGCTGTTCGGGCATCGCAAGGGGGCCTTCACCGGCGCGGCCAGCGATCGTCAGGGGCTGCTCAAACGTGCACATGGTGGCGTTTTGTTTCTTGATGAAATCGGCGATCTGGGGAGTGAGGAACAGGCGATGCTGCTGCGCGCCGTCGAAACCGGCCGCTACTACCCGCTGGGTGCCGACCAGGAAGAGGAAAGCCGCTTCCAGTTGATTGCCGGCACCAATCGTCGGCTCAAGGAGGAAGCAGCCAAAGCTCGTTTTCGTGAGGATCTGCTGGCGCGCATCAATATGTGGACCTATCACCTGCCGGGCCTTAGCGAACGACGGGAGGACATCGAACCGAATCTGGAGCATGAGTTACAGGCCTTCGTGCGCAGACAGGGACGGCAAGTCTCCTTCAATCAGGAAGCTCGACGCATTTACCTTGATTTCGCCTGCTCGCCAGCAGCCCGCTGGACGGGCAATTTCCGAGATCTCGCTGCATCCGTCAACCGCATGGCAACGCTGGCGCCAGGTGGTCGGATCAACGAAGACATCGTTGAACGAGAACTGCGCCGGTTACAGGCCGATTGGGAAACCTCGGCAGACAGCACAACAGATGTCCTGTCTGAGCTGCTGGGGGCGGAAATGCTGGCGCAAATCGACCGATTCGATCAAGTGCAACTGCGCGAAGTCATCCGGGTCTGCCGGGCCTCGCACAATCTTTCGGAAGCGGGCCGCCATTTGTTTCAGGCTTCGCGCAGTCATCGGGTGAGCGTGAACGATGCGGATCGCCTGCGAAAATATCTGGCGAAATTCGGGCTGGACTGGAATGCCATCACGGAGGAGGGTGAAAATTCCCGTAAGGCGTAGAGAGGAAAACCCACGGCGCATCCACTTTTAAGCCTTACTGTTTTCCCGCTAACGCATCTTCTTGAGCGCCACGCACAGCGAAGGGAAAAATTCCGATGACGAGGTGCGAACTGAATAATCGGCGATCCTCGTGTACGGTGTTTCTCCCGGGTTGACCTCAACGACCATCGCCCCGGCGTATTTTGCGGTGTCTACCAGACCGGCAGCGGGATAAACAATGCCGGAGGCACCAACAATGAAAAACACGTCGGCATTTTCTGCGGCTTCCTGGGCCAAAGCAAAAAGCGCTTCGTCAAGCGCCTCTCCGAACCAGACGACATCCGGCCGTAGCGGCGCAGCACAGGCCGGACATTGATGGGGCGTATCGTCCTCCCAAGGAATGACATAGCCGCATCGCCTGTGGCAGCGAACACGTCGGGCCGCTCCGTGGATCTCCAGCACCCAACTGCTCCCGGCTTCCTGGTGAAAACCGTCGATATTTTGCGTGATCACCTGCACCGTGGCCGGTTGGAGAAGTGCCTCAAGTTCGGCAATGGCCGCATGACCGGCATTCGGTCTCGCGCCGGAAAAGAGTTTTCGCATTTCATCGTGCCACGCCCAAACCCGCTCCGGGTCCTGGTTAAAGCCAGCGATACTGGCGACCGCCATCGGATCAACATTGGCCCAGAGGCTGTTGGATGCGTCTCTGAAAGTAGGAATGCCACTCTCGGCGGACACGCCTGCGCCGGTGAAGAAAACAATTTTTTTGGCGGAGCGAAGCCTGTCAAGAATCGCCATTTGCCCGGATGAGGATAAATTCATTTCGAATCTCGCAAGATTTTGGATGGTTTCAGGATGATCTCTTCAGCAGCGATTTCAGAAAGGCAAATCGTCCCACATATCATCCCGTATTTTCGCTCCTGGCTCGTTCCAAGGCTCAAGACCCTCCTCCTGTTTTACCGCTGCGCCGTTCGGTACGGATTTTTCGTTCGCACTGCCGAGCATTTTCAACTCCAGCGCTTCAATTTCTGTCGTATAACGCTCTGCACCGGTTTGGTCTTGCCATTTGCGCGTGCGTATCCGGCCTTCTATATAGACAGAGGCTCCTTTCCTCAGATATTGCCCGGCAATTTCTGCCAGTTTTCGGTACAGCACGACGCGGTGCCATTCCGTGGCTTCGTGCCTTTCCCCGGTGGTTTTATCTTTCCAGCTTTCCGAGGTTGCCAGACGGAGGTTGCAGACGGCATCACCAGAAGGAAATACCCGGTTTTCCGGATCGGCACCGAGATTGCCGACGAGGATGACTTTGTTGATCGAGGCCATTGTTCATTCCTGAATGGAGGGGGATTCGGGAAAATCGAAAGCGATGCGCAGCGCTTCCGCGGTTGCCGGACGGACAGAGACCGCTGAGCGTTCCTCACCTGTGCCATCCACCAGGGTGCTTTTCAGGAACAGGGTCGCCTGACGGTCTTGTGTGACGGTACGCAAGCGCCGGGTCACGGCACCGACGAAGCTTCTTTTGAGGTCGGTCAGGTTTTCATAGGGTTTGTCATCACCGATCAATTCATCCAGAGCAGTCGGAATCCCCTCGACAAAGCGCTGGAGTGTCTGACGGCTTTTTTCACTGATGTTGGCCAGTAGTGCTTTTGCCTGATCGGGCGTGATGTCAATCACGCGCTTGACATCATATCGAGTCTCCTCTGCTTCATATGAAAGCCCTTCCCAAGCATCCAGGCCGTCGAAACCGCCTTCGGATTCGTC